>DASZJK010000162.1:0-3137 GCA_035948155.1 Candidatus Dormiibacterota bacterium | reverse complement strand
CGCTCCACGCCGGCCCGGCGGTCATAACCGCTCCGTCGCTCGGGACCACGAGAGACCATCTCCACCCTCTTCGACGCGAGATCCTACCGCACGCGGCGGTTCAATTCGTCGAGTTTCGCGTCGATTTTTTGCTCCGACCGCCGCCGCTCCAGCTCGTCGCCTGGACCGAGGTCGACGAAGCGCGCGTACGCCGCCAGACGGGGGTGCACCTCCCGCACCCGGAGGAACATCTGCTGGGCGACCCAGCGGTAGTCGGGGTGGCCCTGCGGCGTCGTCCGCAGCTCGCACAGGTGATAGATCTCGCGCAGGTTGACGCGGAAGTACCACCGCACGTGGAACGCCAGCGGGACGATGTACTGGGCGAGGGCTGGACCGAGGTCGCACTCCAGCCGGCCGTATGTGGCGGCGGCGGACTCGACGGCTCCTGCGAACCTGTCGGCGAGGCCGAGCTCGACGAGCCCGGGCGGCATGTCGTAGCCGAGACCGGTTCCAAGATGCTGGCGGTCCTGGGTCAGCATGCGGTGCCGGTGAAGGTCGCGGTAGGCGGCGAAGTTGGCCACGATCTCGAACGTGTACTGCGAATGCTCGAGCGCGCGTGGCGGGCGCTGGCGGCGGTTGGCGCGGTCGGCGAGCATCCGGTCGAGCACCTGCGGGGCGTCGCCGGTCAGCTCGTCCAGCGGCCGGTTCGAGTAGGGATAGATGGCCGCCGCCACGACCTTGAGTTCGGCGTCACGGTCGTACTCGATCAGCCGGACCGCAGGCTCCGCTGGCCCAGCCTGACCTTGCTGGACGATCTCCTCGAGCCGCTGCCGGACGCGGGCGATGCGCTCGGCGGTGGGCCGGCCGTACCTCTCATCGAGCGCCCGGCGGACGAACGAGGGGATGACCAGCGAGAGCTCGCGATGCAGGTCGGTGGCAAGTCGCCGGCACTCCGGCAGCTCGCTCGCGGCCAGCTTCGTGATCAGGTACTCCAAGGCGCGGCCGTTCCCGAAAAGTCCGAGGTTTGTCTGCGTACCGGCGGGCAGCAAACCGCGGAGGAGGTCGAGCGCCTTCGCTCGCGTCGCCGTCTTCCACGCCCTGTCCGTCTCGCCGTCCTCCTGCGGAAACCGGGCGCGGATGGCCTGGGTGACGGGCTCGACCAGGGAGCTGTAGGTCTCGAAAAGAGCGTCCGCCGCAGGCTCGTAGTCCGGATGTGACAGCTCGGCCGCGCGTTGATAGAGGTAGCGACCGTCTGGACCTGGGCGGTCGAACCGCACGTAACGAGTCGACTTCTCGAGCGGGGAGATCCCGATCCGGCTGTCCTCGAGCGCCTTCGCGGCGATCATCGAGACCTGCTCCACCGCGACGTGAGCGCCCGCGAGCTCCGCCACCGAGTCGTCGCCGTAACCCACGAGCACGCGCTCGTAGAACTCCTCCGCGCGGCGCACGGCGACCATGTCGTCGTCCACCGGCTGCGCGCCGGCCAGCCGGTCGAATCCCGAGTCAGGCTCGTTGATGAACTCGTCGAGCAGCACCTTGCGCAAGCTCTTCTCGGTGCGCGAGTAGCGCGAGAAAAGCGCCCCCTTCACGACCTCGGGCAGGTTGCGGAGGGCGAAAACCGGGCGGTCGAGGTTGGTGAAGTAGCGCTCGAGAAGCGACGATTCGACGGCGTTGAGCTCCGACCCGCCCATGCAGGCTAAGTATCGCCTTCTCCAGTTCAGGCGGGTGGAATGGCCTTTCTAGATATTGTGTTGTGCGGGGCGCTGTGCACAGCCTATGGGCAGCGTGGTTTGACTTGTCCCCGGGTTCTCCCCAGCTCTGTTAAAAACCGACTGCGAAATGCCGATGGATGAGGTCGACTGGATCAAGCGCTGGGGTGAGGTCGTTGAACGGCGGGACAAGGAGGCCGCGCGACACTCCGATTCCGGCTACTGGGACCGCCGCGCGAGCAGCTACGCCCGCTCGACCCAGGCCAGGGTCGACGACTTCCTGCGGATCCTCCAGCCTTACCTCTCGCCGCGCAAGACGCTCATCGACGTCGGCGCGGGAACCGGCCGCCACGCCGTCCCGCTGGCGGAGCGACTCGAGTGGGTTACTGCGGTCGAGCCATCTGAGGGGATGCGTTCCCATATCGCGGCGCGCGACAACATCACCGTGGTCGCGAGCAGCTGGGAGGATGCGGAGGTCGCACCCGCCGACCTGGTCATCTGCAGTCACGTCCTTTACGGAATCGCTGACCCGGTGCCTTTCGTGACCAAGCTCGAGCGGTCGGCGCGCGAGCGCGTCTTCGTGATGATGCGCGAGTCGGACCTGCCGCATCCCGCAGCCGAGGTCCGCCGGCGACTCAACCGCCATGAGGGCGCGCGCCTCCCGCGCTTCAGTGAGCTGTTCATGCTCCTGCTGCAGATGGGCATCGCACCCGACGTCGATTTCCTGAGGTATCCCATCACCACCCGCTACTCGGACATCGAAGAGGCCGTTGTCGACGTACGGGCGATGTTCGGCGAAGGTTGGGACGAGAGCGCGGGTCGCGCCGCGCTCGCCGAAATTCTTCGGCGCGAGGGTGATCAGCTCGTCTACGACGGGGGCATCGCGCTGTCGGGAGTCGCGCATTGGCAGCCCCGGAACTGACGGTGCGGCCGGTACGGCCGACGGACCGCGACCGCGTCATTGAGATCACCCGCGATGTCTGGGAGGGTCGCGACTATCTGCCCAAGGTCTTCGACCGCTGGGCCTCCGACGCGGGCGCGTCCTTCCAGGCGGCCGAGCTCGATGGCGTCGTGGTCGGGGTCCAGCACCTGCGCCCCTACGCGCCCGGCCTGGTCTGGTACGAGGGCCTGCGCGTTGCAACTGCACACCGAAGGCAGGGTATTGCCCGGGCGATGCTCGAGTCGGCCATCGTCGAGTACCGGCAGCAGGGATTCCGCGAGATCCGGCTTGCAACGCTGGACGAGCCCGCGATCCACCTGTTCGAGTCAGCAGGTTTTCAAGAGCTGGTCGAGGTGCGCTGGTGGCGCGCTCATCGCGTCGAGGGCGGCGAGGCGGCCCGAATCCCGCACGCTGAGGATGCCGCGCGGCTCTGGCCGTTCGTCGCATCGAGCCCAGGAATCGACCTGTACCACGGGATATCTCCCGACCTCAACGGCGCGCGCGACCTG
>DASZJK010000161.1:0-5956 GCA_035948155.1 Candidatus Dormiibacterota bacterium | reverse complement strand
CGCATGACGGCGCTGTTGAACCCGCGCTTTGCCAGGGTCGTCGCGCTTCCCGCGCCGACCGAGCGTGAACGGACCCAGTGGTATTTCCAGCGTTACATCGCCCACCTTCCGTCGGCAGGGGAGATCGTGTTCTTCGACCGCAGCTGGTACAACCGCGCCGGCGTCGAGCGTGTGATGGGCTTCTGCACCGACGAGGAATACGACGAGTTCATGCGCACGTGCCCGCAGTTCGAGCGAATGTTGGTGCGCGCGGGCATCATCTTGATCAAGTACTGGCTGTCGGTTAGCGATGAGGAGCAAGAACGCCGCTTCCTCGGCCGGATCAATGACCCGAGCAAGCGCTGGAAGTTGAGCCCGATGGACCTGCAGGCGCGGGCGCGGTGGGTCGACTACTCGGAGGCCAAGGACCGCATGTTTGCCAGCACCGACATCCAGGAAGCGCCATGGCATGTCGTGGAGACGGACAACAAGCGCGCGGCGCACCTGAACCTCGTCAGCCACTTCCTCTCGCTGATCCCGTACGAAGATGTGCCGCGCGAGAACATCAAGCTCCCGCCGCGCCAGAAGCGCAGCTACAGGCGTCCGCCCAAGAGCTCGCAGCGCATGGTGCCCATCCGCTATGAGGTGAAGTGAAGGTGAAAGTCAAGGACCTGCCGCCGGGGCGTCTGCTGTCGGTCTCGCCGATGACCAAGCTGGCCGACGTCGCGCGGGACATGCGAGCTCACGACTCCGATTCGGTCGCCGTGATCGACGACGCAAGGCTCGTCGGCATCATCACCGAACGCGACCTGGTGCGCGTGATCGCCGATGGTCTCGACCCGACGCAGGCCTCGGCGGCGATGGTGATGACCTCAGACCCCGCGACTGTGAGCCTTGACGAGGACGTGAACGTGGTCGCGGTGAAGATGATGCGTCTGGGGATCCGTCACCTGCCCGTCGTCGACGAGCACGGGAAGCCGGCAGGCCTGGTCTCGGCCCGAAATCTGGTCGCGGTCCTGGACAGAGCCCACTCCTGACCGCGGCTTTCAGCGGATGGCTGCGGTCGCCTTCTCGCTCCAGCGCTGCGAGTTGACGCCCATCACCAACAGCCAGACCAGGAGCGGAGCCTCGCCCAGGACACCAAGCACCTCGAGGTAGGTGAGGAGAGCGCTGGAGACGGGCGGCGCGAGGAACGTCAGCCAGCCGATGCCTGCCAGCGCGATGAGCACGCCGAAGATCCGGGGCAGGAATCCCGACCTGACGATCAGGTAGCCGGTCACGATCTGGAAGAACCCGGAGAAGACGAGACCCACGGGCGAGATCTGCTCGGCGACCTTGAGCCACGTCAGGGCGAGCACCTGAACCTGCTCCTGGTTGAGCGCACCGGGGCTCGTTGCGAGAACTGACAGTGGGGCAAGCTCGAAGACCGAGCCGACCGCCGTGATCGCCATGGCCACGAGGCCGAGCGCGAGGGCGAGCAAAGCCAGCGACCGGCTCACCGGCCGGAACAAGAGGTAGAACAGGGTGGTCACCGCCACGTATAGAACAGTCGATATGAGTCCGACGGCAACCCCCAGCTGGTACACGCCCTCATGAGACTGGAGGTTGCTCGCGAGCGTCGCGGCATTGCTTCCGATAGGACTGAGGCCGCTGACTCCAGCCTGCTGGAGGAAGACTTCGCCCAGGATTGCGGTCACAAAGTAGACGAGGTACACCACGCCGGTGACGCGCGCCCTGGCCTGCGGCGATAACGTGTCGAATCGTTCCATTTGATCCCCGTACTGAGGCAAGTTACTTGGCTATGTATCCGATTCGATGAGTCTCGACTTCCTGCTCGTCTCGCTCGTGGTCGTGGCGTCGCCGGGGATCGGCGTCCTGTACACGGTCTCCACGGCGCTGGCCCGTGGGTCGCGCGCCGGTGTCGTCGCGGCGCTGGGGTGCACCGTCGGGATCGTGCCGCACATGGTGGCTGCGATCGCGGGCCTGGCCGCGCTGCTCAACGCCAGCGCGGTGGTGTTCCAGGCCGTCAAATACGCGGGCGTGCTCTACCTTCTATATCTCGCCTGGACGACGATCCGCGACCACGGGTCGCTCGACGTCAGCGCGGGCGGCTCGCAGGGTTCTGCAGGCCGGGTCGTCCTGACCGCGGTCCTGATCAACCTCCTCAACCCCAAGCTCACGATTTTCTTCTTCGCGTTCCTGCCCCAGTTCGTCAGCACGCGCGAGGCGCACCCGGTGCCGCGGATGCTTCTCCTCAGCGCGGTGTTCATGCTCCTGACCTTCGTCGTGTTCGTGGTGTATGGCCTGTTGGCTGCGCTGCTGCGGGACAAGGTCATCTCACGCCCGCGCGTGATCACCTGGATGCGGCGCGGCATCGCCGGGGCGTTCGTCGTCCTCGCGGCTAAGCTCGCCTTTGTCGAGCGTTGACTGGAGGTGTAACCGTGATTGAGAAAGTGAATGTCGGCGAGAAGCTCGAGCTCTTCAGCGAGTACTGGTCGCCCAAGATCATCGGCGAGCTCAACGACTTCTATGTGAAGGCGGTGAAGCTCAAAGGCGAGTTCGTGTGGCACCACCACGAAACCGAGGACGAGCTCTTCTACGTCGTCAAGGGCCGGCTGGTGATCAAGCTGCGCGACGGCGAGATCGCCCTCGAGCCCGGCGAGTTTGCCGTGATCCCGCACATGGTCGAGCACCTACCCGTTGCCGACGAGGAGGTCCACGTTCTCCTGCTCGAACCCAGGAGCACGGTCAACACCGGCTCGGTCGACAACGACCGGACCGTCCGCGACCTGGAACGGGTCTAGGGCTCAGTCTTCCGTCGAGTCGTCCGTCGAGGATTCGCGCAGCGAGCCCAACAGCTTCGCGACGTTGGGAGTGCCGAGGCCGGTGACCGGATCCCACCCCCCGGCAGCGCTGAACCCGGTAAAGCCATGGAAGCTGTTGTTGCCGGTGGCGATGTCGTGGAACCGCCCTCCCGCATCTTCATCACGGTTTGCGCGATAGAGCACACGGTTGAGCTGGCCGAGCCGGCGACCCGCGGCTTGATCCGCGAGGGCGGCGACGCCGGACCACGCCGGGGCGGCCAGGCTCGTCCCGAAGATGGCAAGAGGCTTGCCGTGAAAGACGATCATGGTCGCGCCGCCCACGAACGCCGAGCTCCACGCCACGTCAGGCACGCCTCGTCCCTTGTGCTCCTTTACGAATTCAGCCTGGTAGCTTGGCCTGCGGTAGATCGCGCTGAAGCCGCCACCGCTGGCGCCGGCCATATCGTTCCAGGCGACCTCGGAGCCATACGCGCCGGTTGACGTGAGCGTCAGCCTCGTTCCCCCGACCGCTGTGACAAGCGGATCCGAAGCGGGGGTAGAGACGCCCGCGACCAGCGATCCATCGCACGTAGGTTGGGCCGCCCCGGTGTCTCCGGATGACGCGACGAGGGTTATCCCTTTGCGCACGGCACGCACGAAAGTGGCGTGCTCATCGGCGAGAAACGAGGGGCTTGGGCACCTCTCGGCCTCGCCGAAGCTCATCGAAAAGACATCGCCCAGATTGTGGTCGACGGCGTACTTGGTGGCGCTAAGGAGGTCCGCGTCAGCCTGGCTCTTGGCCTCGACTACGACAAGGTTGGCGCCCGGCGCGATCGCGTGCGCCCACTCCACGTCGGCCGACTGCTCGCCTACCCATGCGAGCTGAACGCTGTTCGTTGGATCGAACAGTGGTGCTCCGTCGGGCACCACGACCTGAACGTTCGACGCTGGAAGACCAAAGTGCGCACTGAAGGAAGCTGTGTCTGACTGGACGACCGGGCTCTGGAAGGCGGAGATGATCACAATCGTCCGACCGGAGCCGGTCAGATTGGAAGGAACGTTGTACGCGGCGCGAATGTCCGGCGGTCCGTAGCAAGGTGGGCATGGGTTGAATCCCGCCGCCGGCGACGTGGCTGGCGTCATGGCGTGCGCACTGGCAGGCGCCTGAGCCGCGACGAGGAGAATCCCCGACCCCAACGCGCCGACCACGAGGCGCGCGATAAAACATGGCTGTGAGAGCCGCCAGAAACCCAAGCCTTCCTCTCCCTTGAGCCCGGCACACCCTCCGGGCCGGTCGTATTTAGGCCTGAAATGGTAGGACCGCCCAGGACGAAAACACGAAATTAAGAAAGGATTTTTCAACGATCCCGGCGGCGCTTCTCCCGCTCCGTCCGCGTGGCAACCGCCAGGAGCCCGGTCAGGACCGCGCCCTCGAATAAGCCATAGAAGATCGACCGTCCCAGGGGTTGGTAAAAAGGGCCAATGTTGAGCAGGAAGGTGAGCACGGCGAAGGCCGGAAACGAGATCGCCAGCTGCCGCCACGTCTCCAGCGACTCCCACCACAGCACCAATCGGGGCGGGGGGCGGAGCTTCATAGCGCTTCGCCAATTGTTGCTGGGGGCCATCCTGCTCGTGGCGGTGGCCTGCGACCCGATCACGGGGACCGGCTCCGGCACGCCGCCCGACCCCGCCATGTACCTCAAGGTCGACTCTCAGACCCGGACCGCAGTCGTGACCCTGATCGCCGGCTACCCGGCGAGCGACTACCAGTTCAACTACGACGGCTACGGCAACGGCCAGCTCGTGCTCAGGGTGCCGGTGGGCTGGACCATGACCGTCCAGTGCGCGAACCGGTCGACCGTGAATCAGTCCTGCGCCGTCGTGGCGGACGGCCACGCCACCGAGGCGTCGCAGCCCGACTGGACTACGCCCAACCCGCAAAAGGGTCTGAACCCGGGTGAGTCAGCCAGCTTCGTGTTCACCCCGCAGAGCCCCGGCTCGTATCGCATCGCGTCGCTGGTCGCCGGGAGCGAGGCAAGCGGGATGTGGCTCACCCTCGAGGTCGTCGCCGGCGGCAAACCGAGCGTTGCGACCGCTTGGTGACCATCGATGACGTGCGTAACCTCGCGCAGAACCTGCCGCGTAGCTACGAGGCGCTTGTCGGCGGCCGTGTCAAGTTCCGCGTCGGGCGCATCGTCTACCTCTCCTTCTCGCGGGACGAGACCATCATGGGCTTCGCGTTCCCGAAGGAGGAGCGTGACTGGCTTATCGGGGGCTCGCCCGAGAAGTTCACGCAGCCGAGCCGCGGCGACCTCCGCTACAACTGGGTGCTCGCGCGCCTTAGCGAGCTCGACAAAAGAGAGATGGAGGAGCTAGTCGTCGACGCCTGGCGTATGGTCGTGCCCAGGCGTCTTGCAGATTCCTTCGTCCTTCCCCCAGCCTGACCCGAGCGACGAAAAGCGCGCGCTCAACTGGTCCTACGTGCTGATCGGCGTGGCCGACGGCACGCTGCTTCCGTTCGTCCCGCTGTTTCTTCTGCGGCGCGGCATGAGCGCACCGCTGATCGGTGCGGTGCTGGCGGCGGCCGCCCTCGCGTCGTTGGCAGCTGGCCTCAACTGGGCTTACCTCGCCGATCGAAGGCTTCGCCCCGAGCGGATCGTCGTGGTCGCGAGCGTCGCGGCGGCCCTCGCGGCGCTGCTGCTCGCGCTGACCAACGGCGCGGTCGTGCTCACGGCCGTGATCGTTGTCCTGTGGCTCGCCCGGGCGCCCTTCATGCTCCTCGACCCGATCACTCTCCGCCGGCTCCGCAAAGGTCGACGCACCGACTACGCGCGGATTCGATTGCGCATGAGCGCCGGCTGGGCGGCGTCGGTGACCGCGACAGGCGGCCTCTATCAGCTGATCAGCCTTCGCCTGATGCCCTTCGTCTACGCACCGCTCACCGCTCTGTTCGGGCTATGGGTCTGGCGAAACCTGAAACCGGCGCCCCGGGTCGAATCCGTCGAACCTCAACCTGCCCCGTCCCCGGGGCATGCAACCCGCCTTCCGCGCACCCTGGTCGGACTCCTCTTCAGCTCATTCCTGCTCGGCACATCGCTCGCCGCGACGCAGAACTTCCTCACGCTTCGGATCTCGTTTCTCGGCGGTGGTGCCTTTCTCATAGGCGCGGCTGC
>DASZJK010000160.1:0-20546 GCA_035948155.1 Candidatus Dormiibacterota bacterium | reverse complement strand
CGCACCTCCTGCCCCAGACCGTGGGTACGGTCGTGCAGGACGACCTTCACAACCCGAGTGTAGCCCCGGCTCTAGCGAGTGTCCAGAACCCCTTATCAGCGCGCCGCGGGCTTGTATCCAGGCGGCGGCGGGAACAGCGTCGTGATCTCTTTCGGAAGCGGGATGCCCTGGGAGAAAATGCGGTCCAGGATCTTCGGCCGGATTCCGGTCGGCCGGAACTCTGCGATGACCTTGCCGTCGGGCGTGGCGCCCTTTTGCTCCATCAGGAAGATGTCCTGCATGGTGATCACGTCCTGCTCCATACCGACGATCTCCGTGACGTGGGTCACCTTGCGCGAGCCGTCGCGCAGCCGCCCGAGCTGAACGATCAGGTTGATCGCGCCGGCGACCTGGCTCCGGATGGCGCGGACCGGCAGGTCGACGCCGGCCATCAGCACGAGCGTTTCGAGACGGGACAGCGCGTCCCGCGGTGTGTTGGCGTGCAGCGTGGTCATCGAACCGTCGTGGCCGGTGTTCATCGCCTGCAGCATGTCCAGCGCCTCGCCGCCACGGCACTCACCGACGACGATGCGCTCTGGGCGCATACGCAGCGAGTTGATGACGAGGCGCTGGATGGTGACCTCGCCCTCGCCGTTGATGTCCTTGGGACGAGTCTCCAGGCGACACACGTGCTCCTGGTGGAGCTGCAGCTCTGCCGCGTCCTCAATGGTCACGATGCGGTCCTCGACCGGGATGAAGCCGGACAGCACGTTGAGGAACGTCGTCTTTCCGGTTCCGGTTCCGCCCGACACGATGATGTTCGCCTTGGCCAGCACCGCCGCCTTCAAGAAACCGAACCCGGCCTCGTTGCAGGTGCCGAAACGGATCAGGTCTTCGACCTGGTAGGGGTCGCGCGAGAACTTGCGGATCGTCAGCAGCGGGCCGTTGAGCGCGAGCGGGCGGATCACCGCGTTGACGCGGGAGCCGTCGGCGAGGCGGGCGTCACACAGGGGTGAGCGCTCGTCGATGCGGCGGCCGACCGTGCGAACGATGAACTGGATCACGTTGAGGAGCTGGTCTTCGTCGACGAACTTGATGTTGGTGAGCACGACCTTGCCGCCCATCTCGACGTAGACATGGTCGTTGCCGTTGACCATCACCTCGGTGACGCGGTCGTCCCGGATGAGGGGCTCGATCGGACCGAGCTGCTGGTAGTACTCGTCGATGTTGATGCCAGGGATCCGGACCGCCATTCGGCTAGCCTCCGCAACTCCGGGAATTTACAAACCGACCGCCAACTATACATTCACGCGCGCGAGTGAGACCCCCGTTACAGGCCCCGATCCGGCGGCCTTGAGCGCGCTTGCGCAAGCATCGAGGGTGGCTCCCGTGGTGGCCACGTCGTCGATCAAAAGCACCGCTTCGCCGTTCCAGCGCGGGCCGTTCCACGCGAACGCGCCGGCCACGTTCTCGAACCGGCGTTTGCGGTCGTAACCGACCTGCGGCGGCGTTGCCCGCGTCCGAGCGAGCACTCCTGGCGGCGACCGCAGCCCGAGAAGCTTGCGCAGCTCCCGCGCCAGCAGCTCGGCCTGGTTATAGCCACGCAGGCGCTGACGCTGCGGGTGCAGCGGGACCGCCAAAGCAATGCGAGCGGCCACTCCCTCGACGGCCAGGCGCTCCGCCATCAGCTGCGCCAGCGGCGCCGCGAGCCGCTTCCAGCCTTCGTACTTGAACCGGTGGACCGCCGACTCGATCGGGCCTTCGTACGCGACCGCAGATCGGAGTCGGGTCAGGGACCCAAGACGCGTGCGGCATCCGCAATAGCTGCGCGCCGACTCCACCTCCACCCCGCACCGCCTGCACAGCGGCTCCTCGAGGCGGCGGATCCTCGCGCGGCAGCCTTCACAGAGCCAGGCGCCGACGCGACGGCACCCGCCGCAGCGAGGAGGCAGGACGAAGTCGAGCAGGTGCACAGAACCAGCGTAGGAATCAGGTCAAGAGGGTCTTTACAGCGTTTCGTCGAGCTACTGGATGAGAATCTGGTCTCCACGCTTGAGGTCGACCACCGCGGTCGACCCCGGAGGAAGCTCGAGCACGCTGTAAGCGCCCAGCGCCCAGGCGACGCCATACCAGCGTGGCAGCTTGCGGTAGACCTTGCGCACGCGATCGCCAGTGTCGAGAAACACCGCGTCGATCGGAAAGTTCATGAACATCATGTGGATCGAGCTGCAGGGAAGAAGCCACAGCCCTCGCCCAGGCGGCAAGCTCCTACGGAACATCAGACCGAGGGCGCGCCCGAAGATCGTGCCCGGCGTCTCCAGGTCATCGGCCAGGACTGTGCCCGACTTTTCGTGTACCGCCCTGCGCATGGTGATCCGATAGGTTAGACGCCGCCTCATGGATTTCGACAGCAATGGAGTCCGCATCCGCTACGAGGTCAGTGGGCCAGATCGGGGAAAGCCGATCGTGCTCGTCCACGGGTTCGCGTCCGACTACCGGCTGAACTGGGTCGGGACGCGCTGGCAGGAGACGCTCACCAACGCTGGCTTCAGGGTCGTCGGCATCGATTGTCGCGGTCACGGCCAGAGCGACAAACCGCACGACGAGGCCGCGTACGACGTGGCGTTGATGGCGGGCGATGCGATCGGCGTGCTCGACGATCTCGGCGTCGATGTGGCGGCATACCTGGGCTACTCCATGGGCGCGCGCATCGGCCTGCAGGTCGTCCTCGACCACCCGAACCGCGTCAGCCGGGCGGTGCTGGGTGGCATCGGCGCGGCCGGAGCGATCGATCACGCGGCCCAGATCGCGCGTGCATTTCGTCTCGGCCAGCCGACCGACGACCCGATCGCGCGAACCTTCTACAAGTTCGCGTCATCTCGGCCGACCAACGACCTCCAGGCGCTGGCAGCGTGCATCGTGGGACTGAAACCGGAAGCCCACCCTGACCGGCTCGCCCGAATCCGAACCCCGATTCTCGTCGTCGTCGGCGATCACGACGACATAGCGCAAGGCGCGCCCGAGCTGGTCGAGCTCATCCCTAGCGCGCGCCTGATCACGGTGGCCAACCGCGACCACATGAGCGCGGTGCCGGCGCGCGAGTTCAAGCAGGCCGCCCTGGAGTTCCTGACGGCCGAGGACTGATCCCTAGATCTTCTTCATGAACCTGACGCGGTGCATCGGCCTCTGCGCGACGGAGTCTTTGGGCACGACCGAGATGGTCCCGTCCGCCTCGAGCACCGCCAGCTTGACGTCGTTGGCGCCGGTCAGGCCGTGCTCGCGGATCGCCATCTCGATCTCATCCTCGGTCACGCCTTCACGCTCCATCTGGTTGGTGATGTAGACGCCGTCCCGGATGATCACAGCAGGCGCGGGGGTGAACAGACGGTGGATTGCGGGAACCTGGTCGAGGCGGCCGACGATCGCGTTCGCGCTGACCAGCGCCACTATCAAAACGAGTCCACCCACGAGCGACGTGTCCGGTCCTGTCATCGCGGGCTGCAGCGCGTTCGCGACCAGGAGAACGAAGACGAGGTCATAGATCGTGAACTGGCCCACCTCGCGCTTGCCGAAGATTCGCAGCGCGACGAGCAGGGCGACGTAAACGACGATCCCACGGACGACAAGCTCGAGCACGCTGATCGACGGCACGAGCGCCGCCGGCCACGCGAGCAGGTAGAGCGTCAGCGCGGCTGCATCAGGATCAGGACCGCGGGCCCAAGCAGCACGATCCAGAGGGTTGGAAAGATGCAGCCCACCATCGGCAGCATCATTTTCAGGGTGGCCTGCGCGCCTTTCTCCTGGGCTCGCTGGCGCCGCTTCCGCCGCATCTCGTCCGCCTGAATGCGGAGGATCTTCCCAATGCCAGTACCGAACTGCTCCGACTGAATCACGGCCTGGATGAAGTTGTGCAGGTCCTCGACACCGCTGTTCCGGCCCATCTCATCGAGTGCCTCGAGACGCGGCCGGCCGAGGCTCACCTCGCGGAGCGCCTTCGCCAGCAGGTCGGAGAGAGCGTTGCGGTACTTGTCCGTGACGCGGGCCAGCGCAGCGTCGAAGCCAAGTCCGGCGTCGACGCAGATGACGAGCAGGTCGAGGGCGTCCGGCAGCGCTTTCTGGATCTCCGCGCGGCGGCCGTCGACCTTTTGCTTGAGCCAGATGACCGGCAAGTAGTAACCGAGAATGGCGCCCGCCGAGAGCGAGATGACGAGGTACACCGGGTTGGCCAGCAGGAGACCGAGCACGAACCCGAGCGCGGCCATGATCGCCGCGGCCACGAGTCGTACGGCGACGAAGTCTTCAGGAGTGAGGTTGCCCGGCCGTCCGGCGAGCTCGAGCCTGTTGAGTAGGTCCTGCCGCGCCTTTTGAGGTGTCGAGCGCGACATTAGAGACCCGAGCTTCTCGATGGCGGGCCGCAGCACGCGCTCGCTGAAAGGCCGCTGCAGCTCGATCTCTTCGACCGTGAGCTTCTGCTGCTCACCGCCGTAGACGGACAGTCTCTGCTGGACTATCTGGGCGGTGTTGGTGGACGGTGTGCGTGCCAGCCCGATGAAGATCATCAACACGCCGACCGCAACGATAAGCGCGAGAAGCATCGTGGTTCCCATGACTAAACCTCGATCGCCACGATGCGCCGGATGATGAGGTTACCGACGAAGATCATGAACCCGCCGATAGCCAGCAGGATCCAGCCGATGATGTTGCCGAACATCGGCTGGAAGTAGGTCGGCGTCACGAAGAACATGAAAACGGCGAGCAGGATCGGCAGCGCCGTGATGATGGTGCCCGACGCGCGGGCCTGAGCCGTCAGGGTCTGGATCTCACCCTTGATGCGCACACGCTCCCGAATCGTGTACGCGATGTTGTCCAGGATCTCGGCGAGGTTGCCACCCACCGTGCGATGAATCGAGTACGCGGTCGCGACGAGGTCGAAGTCTGGACTCGCGATGCGCTTGGTGATGTTGGACAGAGCCTCGTCGGGTGAGCCGCCAAGGTTCATCTCGCGCACAGCCCGAGCAAACTCGTCACCGATTGGTGCGACGGCATTCTTGGCCACGGTGTCGATTGCCTGCGCGAACGAATAGCCGGCCTTGAGGGCGTTGGAGAGCAGGGTCAGCGTGTCCCCGAGCTGACCGTTGAACTTCCGCAGGCGCTGGCCGATGCGGTACCTGACGTAGAACCCCGGCAGCAGGTAGCCGACAAAGAAGAGCAGCGCGAACAGCAAACCCCAGCGCCAGTAGGCGATGAGGCCCACGATGACACCGCTGCCGAGCTGGATCATGAAGTACTCGGAGGGACGGAGCTTGAGGTCGGCGCGCTGCAGCTGCTCCGACACCGAAGGCTTCCCCTTCTTGGCATCGCCACGGCCCATCCGGTCTGCCGCGGGCTGGAACAGACGGTTCAGCGTTTCGCGCATGCTTCCGGACTGCGGGATGGCCGCGGCGCCAGCGGTCGTCACGCCATAGGCTGCCAATCGCGCCTGGAAGTCCTCCGCGCCCCCGGCAGCCCGGCGCATCTGGCTGATGCCGAGGAAGAAAAGGAAGACGCCCGCGAAGGCGATCAGCCCAAATATGACGGGAATCGGTGGCATCTGTTTCTCCTAAAAAGTCAGTACAGCTTGTCCGGTGAGGGCAGCTTGGACGGTGCGAACAGCGACTCGGGCACCTCTTCGCCCTCCGCCCGGAGGTGCTCCATGCGCATCGGCAGGATGCCGGTGGCGCTGTGGTAGCCGACGGCCTTGCCTTCGGCGCTGACGCCCACCTGCCTGAATGTGAACAGCTCTTGGGTCTGGATCTCGCCGTCTTTGATGCCGGTGATCTCCGCCACGCTGACTATGCGGCGGACGCCGCCGCGCAGACGCGACTGCTGAACAATCAGGTGGATCGCCGAACCGATCGTCTCGCGGATGGCGCGGGATGGGAGGTCCTGGCCAGCCTGCAGGACGAGCGTCTCGAGACGGACCAGGCACTCGTGCGGGTTGTTCGCATGGATCGTGGACATCGAGCCATCGTGGCCCGTGTTCATGGCCTGAAGCATGTCCAGCGCCTCACCGCCACGACACTCACCGACGATGATCCGGTCGGGGCGCATGCGCAGACAGCTCTTCACCAGCTCGCGGATAGGCACGGCGCCCTTGCCCTCGACGTTCGGCGGTCTTGACTCGAGCTGAATCCAGTGGGGCTGCTGCAGCTGCAGCTCAGCCGCGTCCTCACAGGTGATGAGGCGCTCGTTCTCGGGGATGAACGACGACAGGATGTTGAGCAACGTCGTCTTGCCGGAACCGGTGCCCCCGGAGACCAGGACATTGAGGCGAGCGCGTACGCAAGAGCGCAGGAACGTCATGATCTCGGGGCTCGACGAGCGGAACCGGTTGACGATGTCCGCCGGTCCCCACTTTTCCTTTGCGAACTTTCGAATCGTCAGCGCCGGGCCCTTCAATGCGATGGGCGGGATGACGACGTTGACACGCGAGCCATCCTTCAAGCGGGCATCACAGATCGGTGTCGACTCGTCGACGCGCCGGCCGACCAGGCTCACGATGCGATCGATGACCTGGCGCATCTGGCGTTCGGACTCGAACGTGACCGAAGAGAGAATCGGCTCGCCGCTCTTCTCCACGTAGATCTGCTTGGGATGGTTGGCCATGATCTCGGTGATGCTTGGGTCAGCGAGCAGCGCCTCGAGTGGACCGAGACCGAGAACGTCGTCGAGGACCGAGTCGACAAGGCGTTCCTTGTCGTTCTTGGTCATCGTCATCGCCGTGCTGCGGAAGTACTCCTCTGCGAGCTCGAGGATCTTTTCGCGGACACCCGCCTTGTTGCTGGAATCGATCTCGTCCGCGTACTTCTCGATCAGCTTGGAGTGGATCTGCACCTTCGCGGCCGTGAAGGCGGGGGTGAGCTCGCCGCCGGCAACACGGGCGGCGGCGGCAGCCTGCGAGAGCGACGTAGGAGCCGCAGCCGTCGGAGCTGACGGCTGCGCTACCGGGATCGACTGCTGCGGTGTGTAAGGGGTGGCTCCCGGTAGGGTCGCAGTGGCGGGACCGTTTCCGGTCGGTCCCGCCGGTGGAACTGTCTGGTTCTGCTTGACCCTATCGAGGAGTCCCATGGAGCTCGACTACAGCGACGTGAAGTGGAACTTGGCGTCGACCTGCTTGCTGGTCACTCCTCCGGCGGCCTGGATGGTTGCGCACGAGGTGTCCTCGTTGTCCGTCGGCGCCGTCCCGTAGTCCTTGTAGGACTCGAGCGTGTAGCGCAGCTGCGTGTTGGCAAGGAACCAGACCAGATACTCGGCATCACACTGGGTGACCTCGACGGTGAGGCTGGAGGTGATTCCGCTGGCCTGGGCGCTGCCGCCCGTCGATACACCCCCGCCGTTCGCTGGCTGCACACCGTTGCCTGCCGGACCCAGACCGATGATGCGGAGCTGCGTGAACACAGTCTTACTGACCTGCCGCGCGAAACCCTGCTGTGCGCCGGTCGCCGTGGCGAAGGTCGTCAACTGCGCGGAGGCGATGATCGTGATGTAGTCGCCGACGCTGATGTGACCCGCGACACCCTGCTGCTCACCGGTCGGGATCGTCATCGCGACGTACCCCTTCGCCAGGGGCAGATAAGCGGGCGCAGCGCCTGCGGGGACAAGACTGACGTCCCGCGCGAGCATGTCCGACGTGACGATCGAGCCCCGGCTGATGTTGACCTCAGACACGAGGCCCATGACGTCGGTCGTCGCGGGGTACGTGTTGCCCAGCGACGCGTCGCCGTTCACCGAGGCCTTCGCCACCTCGACGTCAGCCGAGGTCAGCTGGTGGCGCAGCGGGATGGACTGTTTGGCGATGACAACCGATGTGGTCGGCCCGCCGCCGATTGCTCCGCCGCCACCGAGGCTGCTGAGCAGGAACACGGCGCCGAACGCTACGACAGCGAGGAGTACGCCGATGATGATGAACAGACGGCCGCCCCCGGGGCGGGGTCTTGCAGCAGCAGGTGCGACGGCCAAGACTAAGTCACCTCCGATTGATTCTGAAAAAGTGGCGACATTGTAAGCATGCGAACCGCGTTATTCACCCCAATTCGCTGTAAACAAGAGAGCCCCTCGCGGGGCTCTCTTTGAAGGTGCTGTTACGTGGGCTTACGCTCCGAGAGCTGCTACAACGTTCGAGAACACGTTCTTGATCTGGTTGCCCATCGTAAGAAGGATCACGATGACCACGATTGAGACAAGCACGAGGATCAGAGCGTACTCAACCATGCCCTGCCCTTCCTGACGAGTCGTAAGGCTGCGAAGTTTCCAGTAAAGGCTCAACATCTCTGCGATTTCACCTCCTTTTTCCTGAACTACAGGTTCCTTGCCTGTCTGACGCTGCCCGGTTCCGGTTCTTGCGACCCACCCGGGCCCTCTCGCGGGGGAGGATGCTACTCAGCGGTTCCAGGCGGGTCAATTCATTAGCGAAAACGACCGGGGAGACCATCGCGGTCGCTAACCTTCCGGAGCGCATGGCGGTTTCGGAGGCAGTTGAACGGCGCCCGGGGCGTCCGGCCGGTTACTGGCGGGACATGCTGCTCGGCCGGCTGGTCCCCTCACTGTTCTTCAGCCTGTTCCTGGCCCGCCAGCTCGTCCTGCTCTGGAGCGGCTTCCACGGCGTCCGCCAGGCGTCCGACGGGTTCTTCGTCGTCCAGCAGCTGCTGGCGCTGGCCTACTTCACCCTCCTGGTCGTCCTCTACGCGGTCCGGCTGCCCCAGCGCGGAACCGACCACCGGGCGGCCGTCATCTTCATCGCCTTCAGCGGCACGTTCTCGGCGATCGCGGCAAGCCTCCTGCCGGGCGGGACGCGGCGTGAGGGGCTGGTGGTCGCCGCCGACATCCTGGCCACCGCCGGCCTGGCCTACTCGGTCTGGGGTCTCGCCTACCTCCGGCGATCGTTCTCGATCATCCCCGAGGCGCGCCGGCTGGTGACCGGCGGCCCTTACGCGTTCAGCCGGCACCCCGTCTATCTCGGGGAGATCACGACCGCGATCGGCGTCAACCTTGCCACCGGCGGGTGGCTGACGGCGGTCGCGATCGCCTACTTCATCGCCTGCGAGCTGCTCCGGATCCGTTGGGAAGAGCGGATCCTTGCCGCCACCTTCCCGAACGACTACCCCGCATATGCAAGACGCGTCCCCCGCTACTTACCAGGTCCCTTCGCGCGCCGCTAGCTCGCTGCGCTTGAGCGAGCGGCTGAGCGCGCGCACGCTGCTTCTCGGCGGCGTGCTGATCGTCGTGCTCGCGCTTTTCATCGCGCCGGAGCAAGACCCCGACTTCTGGTGGCACCTTCGGATCGGGCAGTGGATGGTCGACAACGGCCGGCTGCCGTCGACGGACATCTTCACCTTCACCGCCTCCAACCACATCTGGACCGACCACGAGTACCTGACGGAGGTCTTGATGTGGCGGGTCTTCAGCATGCTCGGCCTGCCCGCGCTGATCGTGTTGTTCGGGCTGCTGACCTGGGCGGGGTTCTGGCTGATGTACCTCCAGGTCCGGCGCCAGCCGTTTGTATTCGTCGGCCTGGGCCTGGCGATCGGCGCTATCGCGGGCGCGCCGATCTGGGGGCCGCGTGCACAGATGATCACTTTCGCCCTCAGCTGCCTGGAGCTCTACTGGATCCATGGCTACCTGAGCGGCCGCAGCCGCGCCCTGAATTTCTTCCCGTTCGTGATGGTGCTGTGGGCCAACCTCCACGGCGGCTGGGTCATCGGGTTCGTGTGGCTCGGGATCGCGCTCGCGTCGGAGCTCTTCATGTGGGCGTGGGACCAGGACAACCCTGCCCACCGGATGCACGTACGCCGGCTTGCCGTGATCGCCGCGGCGTCGGGCCTTGCCGTGGCCGCCACCCCGCATTTCTTGAGCCTCTACCCCTACCCCTTCGAGACCCAGGGCAGCGTCGCCCAGCAGCGCTTGATCGTCGAGTGGTTCTCGCCTGACTTCCACCAGGTCTTCGTGCGGCCGTTCGAAGCGATGGTGTTCCTGCTGATCGGCGGCTTCGCCCTCCGCAGGCCAACGCTTTACGAGTTCCTCCTCACGGCCGTCGCGCTGTTCCTGGCCCTGCAGTCGGTGCGCAACATCGCCCTGTTCGTCGCGGCCACGACGCCGGTGCTGATCGCCACCTACGGGTCGTGGTGGCGAGAGTTCAGCGCCGCGCGCAAGTGGTCTTTCACCCTGCCCGCGCGACCCTTGTTCGCGGTCGTGACGGCGATCGTGCTGGTGGTGATCATCGGTGCGACCGCCCTGCGTGTCAGCAATGAGGTCTCCCCCATGCGGCAGCAGCAGCTCGACGCCTCGAGCTATCCAATCGAGGCCGCGAACTGGCTCGCCGCTCACCCCGACGTCGGCACCCACATGTACAACCAGTACGGATGGGGCGGCTACCTCGCTTATCGCTTCTACCCTCAGAAGAACCGCCAGGTGTTCATCTTCGGCGAGGCGGCGCTGATGGGTGATCCGCTGCTGAACGATTACGAGGACGTCCAGACGCTGCGGCCGGACTGGAAGCAGATCCTCGACAGGTACCAGGTCGACTACGTCGTCTACAACAAAGGCGAGGCGCTGGCCAACGTTTTGGCGGACGAGCCGGACTGGCAGCTCGTCCATGAGGACTCCGTCGCCGTGATTTACGTCAGAACAACTTCCAGATCTTGAAGTTCTCCGTGTCGTAGGCCGGGGGACCCAGCACCGACGGCGGCGGCGACTGCAGGTCGCTGGTCCAGATCACGTAGCGGATCTGGTTGGACTGGACGAACTGTTCGATGTCTGACCTGCCGGTGAGCACGTCTCCCGCGATCTGCGTCTTGCCCGGATAATCGAACGTCTCGTCGTAGTGACCGACGTAGACGGTGTCCGAGCTGTAGGCCGGGACGTAAAGGCCCACTCCGGGCATGCAGAGGACGCGACCGGTCGGCTGTGAGCCGAGCCAACCCAGCCCCTCGTACTCCGCCGTCGTCATCGCGTACTGGGTCTGCGCCGCCACCGCGAGCGGTGCCAGGAGAAGGAACGCGCTGCCGATCGCAGAGACCGTGACATAAGAAAAAGGAACGAGTCGCTTCGCTCGCAAGGTGCGAAGGCGCGGCACGACCGACTCGTACATCCCCCTCGCCGCCAGCACGACCAGCGGCAGGTAGACCGCGTCGAAGAACCGGCGGCGCAGGTCGCCCGCGGGATTGGGCAGCCACAGGATCGCCGCAAGCAGGACCAGCCATGCGAGGAGGAAGACGTCCTCGCGCGTGCGCCGCCGAATCGCTCCGGGTAAACCGAACGCCGCGAGCAGGAGCTGAGGCGCGAGCGCGAAGAGGAGGCTGATCGTCTCGGGGGCGACCGCGTTCTTGGAGTGGAACGTCCAGCGCAGCACCTCGGGGTTGCCCACGAAGGCGAGATATGAATAAAGGACGTAGGGAGCCGGGATTGCGAAGGCGAGCGCGCCCGCGACCCAGCCTCGCGCGCTGTCCGGCCGCCGCCAGAGCGTGGCGACGAGCGTGGCGCCGCCCATCAGTACCGGCATCTGCGGATGGATCGACGCCTGGCCGAGCCACGCGAGCCCGGCGAGCACTCCTAGTGCGATGTTTCCGCGCTGGATCGCCTTCAGCGTCAGGGGGACACCGAGGGCCGCGAACACGCCGGACCACGCGAAATGCGGCAGGGCCAGGACCGAGTAGAAGGCGCTCAGCTCCGGCATGCGCAGGTCGAGGGCCTCGGTCGGTCCGTCGAAGACAACGGGTTTTCCGACCGCCCAGATCGCCAGGCCCAGGCCCAGGCCGAACGCCAGGAAGAAGATCGCGAAGCGCCGCGCCGTGCGGTCGGCGACGAAATGCGAGATGAACAGCCAGCCCGCCGCCATCAGAGCGAAGGCGGCTGCAACCCGCGCGAGGTGAAAGACCACGATCAGCGGGAGGTGCGTCACGGCCGCGAGGTGCCCGAGCAGGATCCAGAAGAGGAAGAGGTAGGCGGTCGGGCTCGACTCGGTCGTGTATCGGTTCTGCCAGGCCCACGACCCCTCCCAGCCCTCCCGCATCTTGGCCAGGTAGGTCGTCGCGTCGTCCCACAGGTAGAAGAAGCCGACGAAGACGTGGCCCGACGGTTGGACGGCGTAGGCGTAGATGTACGGGATGGCGGTCAGAGCGGCGAGGGCGGCGCCGAGGATCAGCGGCAGCCGCCAATCGGCCCAACTGCTCTGGCGAGGGTTTTCCCCCTCCGGCCGCTCCGCGGCCACCTCCCCGCCAGCGGGGAGGACGACTCTGGTCATTGTCCTCATCTCGACATGCTCAGCCGTAGAACTGTCCAGAGCGCGCGGCTGATCTCTCCTTGCGAAACCTTGGACGCGCCGGCGATCCGGTCCTCGAAGCGGATCGGCACCTCCACCACCGGGTATCCCAGCCTCACCGTGCGGTGGACCATCTCGATCTGGAACGAGTAGCCCTGGGACACGATCGCGTCGAGCTTCATGCTCGCCAGCAGGTCACGGGTATAACAGCGAAAACCTGACGTACAGTCGCGCACTCTCAGGCGCAGCAGTGTGCGGCAGTAGAGGTTGGCGCCACTGGACAGAAGAAGACGGTGGAACGGCCAGCCGACGATGCTGCCGCCCGGCATGTAGCGCGACCCGATCCCCAGCCCGCCGGCCCCGCGGGCTGCGTCGATGATCGGGTTGAGGTCTGAAGGGAGGTGGGAGCCGTCCGCGTCCATCTCCACCAAGAGGCGCGCACCGTCCTGCAAGCCGATGCGAAAGGCGTCCTTGTATGCGCTTCCGAGGCCCAGCTTGCGCTCCCGATGCAGCACCCGCACTCCGGTGTCGGCCGCGGCCAGATCGTCGGCCAGCTGCCCCGTGCCGTCGGGTGACGCATCGTCGACGATCAGCACATCGTGGCCGAGGTGCCGGACCCCGGACACCACTCGTTCGAGGTTCTCGCGCTCGTTGAAGGTCGGCAGGACGACCAGGGCATCCGTCGGCGGGGACTTTCGCTCCGTCAGCCTGCGCTCGCTCATACGACGAACCGCAAGCGGACCACGTGCTTGAGCATGTCGACCGAGCTCCGCACCGGGCTAACCTTCGTCGGCGCCGAGTTGCGCCACACGACCGGCACCTCGGCGATCTTGACGCCCTGCTTGCGCGCGCGGTAAAGCACCTCTGGGTCGTAGCCGAAGCCGTCTGTGATCAGGTTGGCGAAGACGCGGTGGGCCACGTCTCCGCGAAAAAGTTTGAAGCCGCACTGCGTGTCCCAGATGCCGGGCAGCAGAACCGCCTGGACGATGAGGTTGAATCCTTTGCCCATCAGGACGCGGTAGAACGGCTGCGAAACCTCCACACGCGAAGCCCGAAGCGCGCGCGAGCCGATCGCGATACCGGCGCCGCGCTGCAGGGCGGCCTGCAGCTTGTCCAGCTCCTCGATCGGCGTCGAGAGGTCGGCGTCGGTGACAAGGACCTCGTCGCCTTTCGCCGCCTCGACGCCAACCGCGAGCGCCCTGCCCTTACCCCGGTTGTGCGGCAGGGCTTCGATCCGGACGCCGGCGTGTTGTCGCGCCGCGGCGTCCATGACCTGGCGGGTGCCGTCGACGCTGCCGTCGTCGACCAGGATGAGCTCGTAGGGAGTCTTCTTGCCATCGAGGTAGCGCTCGACGAGCTCGATGGTGCGCGGCAGCCGCTGCTCCTCGTTGTAGCAAGGGATCACGACGCTCAGCACGGCGGCTGATCATAGGCGCCGGCTATGACCTGGGCGCCCTCAGAACCTTGAGTGCGTAAAGCGGGAGAACGGTCATGCGCCGGAATCGCCACGGCTGGCGCGCCAGGCGGTGGAGCCACTCGAGACCGGAGCGCCGCATCCACGCCGGAGCACGCGGCACGCGACCTGTCAGGTAATCGAACGCTCCGCCCACTCCCATCGCGACCGAAACCGCCAGCCGCGAGCGCAAGCGATCGATCC
This sequence comes from Candidatus Dormiibacterota bacterium, assembly GCA_035948155.1. Taxonomy (GTDB): domain Bacteria; phylum Chloroflexota; class Dormibacteria; order Dormibacterales; family Dormibacteraceae; genus 40CM-4-65-16. The sequence continues at coordinate 6,615 of DASZJK010000160.1, read as the reverse complement.
ACAGCTCCTGCGCGGGAGCGCCGTACGCGACCAGCAGCACATCGGTCCTGTGATCGGCGATCCGGCGCAGCGACTCGGAATCGTCGGACGCATCAGGGTCCCCCGAGTGCGCCGCGACCTGGAGCCCGGGGTTGGTCGCGGCGAGGCGCGCGGCCAGGTCGGCCGCGACCCGGGGCCGCGCTCCGAGCAGGAACAGCCGGAAATCTTGCCGCGCGCACAGGGCGGCGAGGGGCTCCACCAGGTCGGTCCCCGCCACCGGGTCCCGGAGTGCGCATCCCTGCCGTCGAGCGGCCCAGACCACACCCACGCCGTCGGGCAGGCAGAGGTCGGCGGCTTCGAGCACGCGGGCAAACTCTCGATCCTTCTGCGCGCGCATGACGAACTCGGGGTTGACCGTCGCCACCTGGTGCAGTCGCCCCGACCCCACGAATCCTCCGATCCGCTCCAGGGTTTCCTTCGTGTCCAGGCAGTCGACCCTCACGCCGAGGATTCGAGCCTGGGTCAAGACGGCTTGACGTCGAGGCTCGAGAGGATCACCGAAGGCATAGATTCACCGAGGTTGGCGATGAAGTCGTGGAGAGACTCTCCGCCGCCGACGCGGACCCGTCCCCACGTGTACCGGTTCGCGCGGCTGTGCATGTTCGGTCCATCCTCGACCACAGCCGTGTCGTAGCCGAACTGGCCGAGGAGCTGGATGGTCTGCGGGTTGTACTTGCCGGACGGATACGCGAAGTCGACGACGGGGTGGCCGAGAAGGCCCTCGAGCCAGTGCTTCGACTGCACCAGCTGGTAGGTGGCCATGCCCGAGCTGGCCCTTGCCATGTCCGCGTGGTCGACGGTGTGGGACGCGATCTCGATGCCGGCGCGGTCCATCTGCATGACCTGGTCGTGCGTCACGTAACGACCCCGGTCGACGAAACCGCTGACGATGTAGGCGACGGCCGTGAAGCCGTGTGCCTGGAGAACCGGGAACGCGGTCGTGTACAGGTCCGCGTAGCCGTCGTCGAACGTGATGACCACGGGCTTCGGCGGAAGCGGAGCGCTGCCGGCGAAATACGAGCGCACCTGGTCGAACGTCACCGGATGGAAGTGGTTGGCGTCAAGCCAGTCCATCTGCGCCTGGAAGTCCTGCGGCGACACAGAGAGCCGGTAGCCCAGCATGTCGGTCCGCGTTGACGGCGGGGTGCGGATGTAGTGGTACATGAGGATGGGAAGGCGCAGGATGCTCGCGCCGACCGGTACCACCTCGTGCCGTTTGAGGAAGTATTCGCGGCCGTCGGCGGCCTGTGCGGTCAGGATGGGCATGAGCTGGGCCGGCGCGGGTGGTGCGGCCGGCGCGACCAGCAAGGTCGTGTCCTGCGCCTGGAGCAGGAAGCCCGTGCTCAAAACCAGGAGGGTTGCCATCGCGACGCGGGCGGCAACGAGCTTCACTGGCGTTAGCTTAAGGTCGTCCAGGTGGTGGAGTCGAGGGCGCGCGCTTTGACCATCGCTGTCGATGTCAACCCCGCGACGCGAGCAGTGGTTACGGGCACCGAGAGCTTCACCCGTGAGGTCGGCTCGCGCCTTCCCAAGGCCGCGCCGGAGCTGCGCTGGCGCTTCTTTGCTTCAAGGCCGCGGGCCAATCTCGGCATGGACGTCATGGTCCTTCCGTTTCCCCGCCTGTGGTCGCAGGTGCGTCTTCCGCTCGCCCTCGCGGCGGAGAGACCGAGCCTCCTCTTCGTGCCTGGGCACGTGATCCCTTTCGCCTGGCCGGGCAAGGTGCTGACAGTCGTCCATGACCTCGCGTTCGAGCGCCATCCGGAGGCGTACGCGTTCGCCGATCGAACGTACCTGCGGACTACGACTCGGTGGGCGGTCGCCCGCTGTCGCCTGCTCATTGCTGTTTCCGAGTCCACGAAGGACGACCTGGTCGAGCTGTACGGAGTCGCGCCCGATCGCGTCCGGGTCGTTCCGCTGGGGATCGGTCCGCCTTCGTCCTCGGCGGCGCCATCATCGCGCCTGACCGATCTCGGCCTGAATGGGACGTTTGTCCTCCAGGTAGGACGCGTCGAGCGGCGCAAGAACCAGGCCGCCGCCCTCGCCGCGGTCGAGAAGCTCGAGGGCGTGACACTCGTCGCGGCCGGTCCCGAACGCGACCATGCGCTGTCCGAGCAGCTCCGCAACTCGACCCATTGCCGGGTCCTCGGCAGGGTCGACCAGCCGCTCCTCGAGCTCCTCTACAAGCGTGCAGCGGCCGTCATCGTTCCAAGCCTCTACGAAGGGTTCGGCCTGCCCGTGCTGGAGGCGATGGCGCGCGGCAAGGTGGTCGTCGCCGCGAAGGCATCGTCCCTGCCCGAGGTCGGCGGCGAGGCTGTCCTCTATTTCCATCCTTCCGCAACCCCTGAACAGCTCGCGGGGATCCTCGACGTCGCGCTGAAGGATCAGCCGCTGCGCACGGAGCTAGCTCGGGTGGCCCGCGCCCGCGCGCGAAAGTTCACGTGGGACGCAACGGCCGCCGGAGTCGCCGCGGTGATCAAGGAGCTCGTTTCTTGATGGGGGAGCATGCCCCCATGCCGCGCGCCTGGCAAAGCCAGTCGCGCGGCGCCCCCCTAGGTTCTAACCGCTTCGTCCAGCGCGCGCCAGGTCTGGCCGCCGGCGCGCTCCCAGCTGAACTGGGCCGCCCGCAGAATCCCTCTGTGCCGCAGGCCGGCGGCCAGCTCGCTGTCGTCCAGCACCCGTTCCAGGGCTTTTCGCCATTCGTCGGGCTCGCCCGCGGGAACTATCAGGCCCGCGTCCTCGACCAATTCGGGAAGGCTAGAGCGGTCAGAGACGACTACCGGCGTCCCGCACGCCATCGACTCGAGCGGCGGCAGGCCGAAGCCCTCGTACCACGCGGGGTGCGCGAGCACCCGCGCCAGGTTGTAGTAGGCGGGCAGCTCCTCGGGCTCGACTGACTCGCGGTGGTGCAGCCGAGGCCCGAGCCGCGCCATCCTTTCCCTGATCGCCGCGTACCGCCACCCCCACGAGCCGACCACGACGAGGTCTGGGCGGTCGCGCATCAACACCCAGGCGTCGAGCAGCGTCTCGAGGTTCTTGCGTGGTTCGATCGTCCCGACGAAGAGGATGAAGCGCTCCGGCAGCTTGAGACGTGAGCGCGCCTCCGCCCGCTCCTCGGCGCTCATTGGTCGCAGGTTCTTGGACACGCCGTGAGGAACCACATGGATACGGCTGCGGTCGAGGCCGAAGAACTCCTGGATGTCCCGGGCCGTCGACTCCGAGACGGCGATCAAGACGTCCGCCCGCAGGACGGACCGAGGAACCACGATGCGCGTGCTCAACGGCTGGCGCGGCGGAAACCACCGCGGGTTGCGGTAGATCGCCAGGTCGTGCACCGTGATCGCCGACGGCGTGCCGATCCCACCGAGCGGCAGGGCCCCGGCCGGTCCGAAGTAGACGTCCGGCTTGAGGCGGCGAATCTCGGCCGGCCACTGAAGATGCCGGCCGATGAACCGCGTTTGCGGCAGCAGGCGGTAGTCGGTGTTCGGCGCGTACATGACCGCCCGCCGAGGACCGAAGACCATGAGGTGGCTGTCGGGCCGCTGCACGGCCATGGCGCGAAGGATCTGCGTCGTGTACACGCCCACGCCGGCGCGGGGACGCTCGAGACCCGATCCGTCGACGACGACGTCCAGGTGCGCCAACAGGGGTCCCGGCGAAGTCACAGCGCAAGCTCTGAGTTCGTGGGGATCCTTAGCGAAGGTAGGACTGGTTTCGTTTCAGCACTTCGAAGTTTTCGAGCGCCAGGCCGGTGCCGCGGACGACCGACGTCTGCGGCTCGTCGGCGATGACCGCCGGGATGCCGGTGTGCATCGAGACGTAGCGGTCGAGCCCGCGCAGCTGCGCCCCTCCGCCGGAAAGCACGATCCCGCGGTCGAATATGTCCGCCGCCAGCTCGGGCGGCGTCTCCTCGAGCACGTCGCGAATCGCCCCGACGATCAGTCGCAGCGGCTCCTGCACCGCTTCGGCGATGTCGTTCGAGGAGACGTGGATGCTCCTGGGCAGGCCCGTGACGATGTCGCGGCCGCGGACCTCGGTGAACAGCGGCTGCTTCATCGACACGGCGGATCCCGCCGCGATCTTTGCCTCCTCGGCCGTCCGCTCACCGACGAGGAGGTTGTGCCTGCGCTTCAGGTACGAAGCGATAGCGTCGTCGAGTCGATTGCCGCCGACGCGGATCGAGTGCGCGACCACCATCCCGGACAGCGAGATCACCGCGACCTCGGTCGTCCCCCCTCCGATGTCGCACACGGCGTTGCCGCGCGGTTCGGCGATGGGCAGACCGGCGCCGATCGCAGCGGCAAGCGGCTCGTCGATGAGCCACGCCTGGCGCGCGCCCGCCGAGATCGCCGCTTCTGTCACCGCGCGCCTCTCGACAGAGGTGACGCCGGAGGGAACGCACAACATGATCTCGGGCTTGAAGAGTCGCTGGCGGCCCTGGACCTTGCCGATGAGGTGATGCAGCATCCCTTCGGTAACGACAAAGTCCGCGATCACCCCGTCGCGCATAGGCCGCACGATCTGGATCGCCTCGGGCGCGCGTCCCACCATGTCGAATGCCTGCTTGCCGATCGCCAGGATTCGCGTGCCGTCCCGATTCACCGCGACGAGCGACGGCTCGTTGACCACGATGCCCTCGCCCTTGACGTAGATCAGGACGGTCGACGTGCCCAGGTCGATGCCGATCTTTTTCGACAGAAGTGACAACTTATTCGTAGGTGTGCGACGCGACCGAGGGGTCTGGGTCAACGCTGACGGTCTTGATCCGCGCGCCCACCGAGGAGAGCTTGCCCACCATGTCCTCGTATCCGCGCTCGACGTGCCATGCGTTCCGGAGGACGGTGTCCCCCTGCGCGCACATCCCGGCGATCACGAGCGCTGCGCCGGAGCGAATGTCCGGGATTCCGACCTCGCTGCCGTGAAGACGGCACGGCCCGTGGACGATCGCGTGCAGTCGGCCTTCGACGGTGATGCCGGCCCCCATCTTCGCGAGCTCGCGCACGTGCTGGAATCGGTTCTCGTGCACGTACTCGGAGATGACGCTCTGACCGTCCGCCTGCGTCATCAGGGCCATGTACTGGGCCTGCAGGTCGGTCGGAAAACCGGGAAAGGTCCACGTCGACATGTCGATCGGCTTGAGTGGCAAGCGCGGATCGCGCGCCACGCGAAACCAGGTGTCCCCCACCTCGACCCGGGCTCCTGCCTGCTCGAGCTTCAGGAGCAGCACCTCCAGGTCTTCGGGCTGGGTGCATTCGATGCGGAGGTCACCCCCCGCGGCAGCGACCGCGATCGCGTAGGTTCCCGCCTCGAGGTAGTCGGGCACGACGGTGTGGTCGGCGCCGCGCAGCTCGGCACCTCCCTCGACGATCAGACGCTCCGTACCGACGCCCTCGATGCGCGCCCCCATCTGCGTGAGCAACAGGCAAAGGTCATGGACGTGGGGCTCGCGGGCGGCGTTGAAGATCTCCGTCCTGCCCTCCGCCTTCACCGCCGCGAGCAGGATGTTCTCGGTCCCGGTCACGGTCGGGAGGTCGAAGACGATCCGGTCGCCGTGGAGTCTGTCCGCCGAGGCGACGATCTCGTCCTGCGTCTCGTTGATCCGGGCGCCCATCTGCCGCAACCCCCGCAGGTGCTGCTCGACGCGCCGAGCTCCTATGTCGTCCCCCCCGGGACGCGGCAATCGCGCCCTGCCAAAGCGCGCAAGCAGCGCACCCAGCAGGACGATCGTCGCGCGCATGCGGCGGCCGAGCTCGTCGGGCACGTCACTGCGTACGGCGGCACCCGTGTCGAGGCTTACGGTGCCTTCGCCCTGAGCCTGGCCCCCGAGCTCGCGGATGATGTCCGCCATCAACCGCGTGTCGCTGACCCGCGGGACGTTGTGCAGCGTCACGCGCTCCGTCGTCAGGAGCGCGGCGACCATCTCAGGAAGGGCCGCGTTCTTGGACCCGCTGACGCAGATCCGCCCGTGCAGCTGCGCGCCTCCGGTGATCCGGAGGGCGCGATCCCGCCCTGCCATATTGCGGCTGAGGGTACTAGCCTCGACGCGCCCTGGCTAGGCGGAGACGGGCCTCGGCCACTGCAAGCGCGTTCTGGAACTCGGTCTCCTCGGCAGTCGTGAGGGTCCCCGCGAGCCTCTCCTGAGCCCGGCGCCGCGCTTCCTCGGCGCGCTCGACCGAGAGCTCCTCGGCGTGCTCGGCGACGTCGGCAAGGACGGTCACGCGTTCCGGCAGCACCTCGAGGAACCCGCCGCCGACGAACAGGACCTGCTCCTCACCGCCGAACGTCTCCTGGATGCGCAGGGGCCCCGGTTTGAGAATCGTCATCAGCGGAGCGTGTCGCGCGAGCACACCAAGCTCTCCGTCGGCGCCGGTGGCGATCATGAACTCCACGTCACCCTCGAAAAGGCTTCGCTCGACACTCACGACCCGCAGCGGATACTTCATCGCTGGGTCTTCATCTCTTCGCCCTGCTTGCGGGCCTCGTCGATGGTGCCGACCATGTAGAAGGCCTGCTCCGGTAGGTCGTCGTGCTTGCCCTCGAGGATCTCCTTGAAGCCGCGTACGGTCTCGCTGCGCGGGA
>DASZJK010000159.1:0-2310 GCA_035948155.1 Candidatus Dormiibacterota bacterium | reverse complement strand
GCGGGCATTTGGTCGGCCTTGCGGACTCCGGGGTCCCTTCGTCTCGAGTGTTGGGCAAGCCGCACTTGCACGCCACTCTTCGGGAGCGGGGTCAATCCTACGACGGCTTCTTGACGACTTTGATCTGCAGCTCATCGAGCTGTGACTGGTCGACCTCGGACGGCGCGCCGAGCATCAGGTCGGTCATCAGCTGCGTCTTCGGAAACGCGATCACGTCGCGGATGTTGTCGGTGCCGCCCAGCATCATCACGATCCGGTCGATGCCGGGTGCAATCCCGCCGTGCGGCGGAACGCCGTAGGTGAAAGCCTCGAGCAAGGTGCCGAACCTCTCGCGGATCGTATCGAGCGGCATGCCCAGCAGCTGGAACACGCGCTCCTGCATCCCGGGGTCGTAGATCCTCAGGCTTCCGCCGCCGAGCTCGTAGCCGTTGCAGACGATGTCGTATGCGTGCGCCCGCACGTCGTACGGCCTTTCCTCCACGAATGCCATGTCCTCCGCAAACGGCCGCGTGAACGGGTGATGCGCGTAGGTGAGGTGACCCTGGTCGTCCTCCTCGAAGAGGTAGGTCGGGTTGATCCACAGAAACTTCCACTCGTCCTGCCGGATGAGGTTGCGGCGGCGCGCGATCTCCCTGCGGACCAGCCCCATCACCGTCTCGGCCTTGCGCCTACGGTCGGCCGCGATCAGCACCACGTCGTCCGGTCCCGCTCCCGTCAAGCGCCTGATGTCCGCGATCTCGCCCTCGCTCAGGAACTTGTCCAGCGCGCCGCCGGGCACCCACGCGAGGCCCTGCCCACCCGCGCCTTTGGCGACGGTCACCAGCTCGTCGAGCTCGCGCCGGGTGAGGTCCTTGCCACCGGGCACAGCAAGACCTCGGACCACGCCGCCCGCGGCCAGGACTTTGCGGAAGATCTCGGCGCGGGTGGACGAAAGGGCTTCACCGAGGTCGGCGATCTCGAGCTCGTAACGCAGGTCAGGCTTGTCGGTGCCGTAGCGCAGAAACGACTCCTTGATGTCGAGCCGCGGGAACGGCGTCGCGACCCTGACGCTGAGGACCTTCTCCCACAGCTCGCTGAACAGCCCTTCGATCAGCGCGAACACATCCTCCTCGTCGCAGAAGGACATCTCGACGTCGAGCTGGGTGAACTCGGGCTGGCGGTCGGCGCGGAGGTTCTCGTCCCGGAAGCAACGCGCGATCTGGTAGTAGCGCTGCACGCCAGAGACCATCAGCAGCTGCTTCAGCATCTGCGGCGCCTGCGGCAGCGCGTAGAAGCTGCCCGGATGCAGGCGCGACGGGACCAGGAAGTCGCGCGCCCCGCTGGGCGAGCTCCGCGTGAGGATCGGCGTCTCGACCTCGACGAACTCGCGAGCTTCCATGTAATCGCGGATGATCCGGTTGACCTTGTTGCGCAGCTCGAGCATCCGCATCATCGGCGGACGCCGCAGGTCGAGGTAGCGATACTCCAGTCGCGTCTTCTCGTCCGGCTCTTCGAGGTCCTCGATGGGAAACGGCGTCGGCTGGGACTCGCTGAGCACCTCGAGCTCTTCGGCGGCGACCTCGACGTCGCCGGTCGCCATCTTCGGGTTCTCTGATCCCGTGGGCCGGCGCGCGACGCGACCGCGGACACGGACCACGTACTCGAGCCGCAGCTGCGGAAGACCATCGGGGTTCTTGAGGACCACCTGGACCGGGCCCCATCGGTCGCGCAGGTCGATGAAGGTGACACCGCCGTGGTCGCGCCGGCGCGCAACCCAGCCGTAAAGCTCGACGTCCTTGCCAACATCGGAAGCGCGAAGCGACCCGCAGTGGGGCGCGGTGAAGCCGCTCATGCCAGCCTTGTCGGGAGCTCGACCCAGTCGAGCTCCTCCTGCGTCCCGCTCGACATGTCCCGCAGGTTCGCGACGCGCCGCCGGGCCTGGTCGGCGTCGAAGAGCACGACCCAGCGTGCACCGAGCTTGTTGGCCGAGCGCATCTTGGCGCGCAGGCTCTTTGGCTCGTAATCGACCGAGACCGATCGGACCGCGCGGCAGATGCGCGCCACCTCCGCAGCCTCGAGCCCAAGGTCGCCGTCGGGAAGGACCACGACATCGGCGGCCGGCCGCGCCGCTACCGAGCCAGGGTCGACCAGCTCGGTGACGCGGTCGAGGCCGCTTGCGAATCCGACCGCAGGGGTGGGCGGCCAGCCCTCGACCTCGGCCAGTCCGTCGTACCTTCCGCCTCCGCCGAGAGCGTCCTGCTGTCCGGTCGCGCCGCCCGGATAGAACTCGAAAACCGTGCGGGTGTAATAGTCGAGGCCGCGGACCAGGTA
>DASZJK010000158.1:0-3269 GCA_035948155.1 Candidatus Dormiibacterota bacterium | reverse complement strand
ACCCGCGAGCTGGTGGTCGCGAAGGTTGCAGGCTCCGAGCTGAATGGGCTCCTGGAACGCGGCGCAAAGGTGCTGATGAAGGGCGCCGACGGCACGACCGTCGAATTTTCCGGCGAGAGCGCCGAGGTCGGCGATTTCGTCGACGAGCTGACCCGGCACGGAGTCGTCGACGTGGTCCGATCGGGCCCCGTCGTGATGAGGAGAACCGCATGAAGATCCACTACGAGGCCGACTGTCCGCCCCGGCTTGACGAGCAGGTTGCGGTGATCGGATACGGCAGCCAGGGCCGCGCCCACGCGCTCAACCTTCGTGATTCCGGTGAGGACGTTCGCGTCGGTCTTTACCCCGGCAGCAAGTCGATCGAGCGGGTCGAGGCCGACGGGCTGCGCGCGGTGCCGGTCCCAGAGGCGGTCTCCGAAGCGACAGTCGTCATGGTCCTGACGCCGGACGCGGGACAGGGCAAGCTGTTCCGCGAGTCGATCGAGGCGCACCTGCAGCCCCGGTCGATGCTGCTGTTCGCGCACGGTTTCTCGATCCACTTCGCGCAGATCAAGCCGAACCAGGACATCGACGTGGCGATGATCGCGCCCAAGGGCCCGGGCCACCTGGTGCGCAGCACGTATGTCAACGGTCAGGGCGTCCCGTCGCTGATCGCGGTCTACCAGGACGCGACGGGGAAGGCGTGGCCCCGCGCCCTGGCCTATGCGCGCGCTCTCGGCGCCGGACGCGCTGGCATCCTCGAGACAACATTCAAAGAGGAGACCGAGACCGACCTCTTCGGCGAGCAGGCGGTGCTTTGCGGCGGCGTGGCCAACCTCGTCAAGACGGGGTTCGAGACGCTGGTCGAAGCGGGTTACCAGCCCGAGCTCGCGTATTTCGAGGTCCTCCACGAGCTGAAGCTGATCGTCGACCTGATGTATCGGGGTGGCCTTGGCTTCATGCGTTACTCGGTCTCCGACACGGCCGAGTACGGCGACTACGTCTCCGGCCCGCGGGTCATCGACGACCACGTGCGGGCACAGATGCGCCAGGTGCTGGCCGAGATCCAGGACGGATCGTTTGCCGAGCGATGGCTCGACGAGAACTCAAACGGAAGGGAGGGATTCCTCGCCATGCGCCGCAAGGACGCGGATCACCAGATCGAACAGATTGGCCGCGAGCTGCGGTCGATGATGACGTGGCTGGAGCCGGTAGAGAAGTGAGAGACGCAAGCCCGGACAGAGTATTCATCTTCGACACGACCCTTCGTGACGGCGAGCAGTCGCCGGGATTCCACCTCGACTCCAACTCCAAGCTCCGCATCGCTCGGCAGCTGGAGAAGCTTGGCGTCGACGTCATCGAGGCCGGTTTCCCGATCTCGTCGCCCGGCGATTTCGAGGCGTGCCGTCGCATCGCCCGCGAGATCCGAGGCGCGACGGTGACCGCCCTGGCGCGGGCCGTGCGTGAGGACATCGATGCGGTCTGGGGTGCGGTCAAGGACGCCGAAGACCCGCAGATCCACATCGTCCTCTCTGTCTCGGATGTGCACATCGAGCGCAAGCTGGGCATGACGCGCGAGCAGGTGCTCCAGCGCGGCAGGGAGATGGTGGAGTACGCGCGCTTCCTGTGCGACAAGGTCGAGTACTCGCCGGAAGACGCCGGTCGCGCCGACCCCGACTACCTGATCGAGACCGTCGAGACGATGATCGCCGCCGGCGCGAACGTCATCAACATCCCCGACACGACGGGCTACTGCCTGCCCTCCGAGTTCGGCGAGCTGGTACGCCGCGTCATCAACGAGGCGCGTGGGAGTGAGAAGGCGCTGTTCTCCGTCCACTGCCACAACGACCTCGGGCTCGCGGTCGCCAACACCCTGGCCGCCCTGGCCGCAGGCGCCCGCCGGGTCGAGTGCACCATCAACGGCATCGGCGAGCGCGCCGGCAACACATCGCTGGAAGAGGTCGTGATGCTGCTCAAGGTCAGGCAGGCGAAGCTCGGGCTCGAGTGCGGCATCGAGACGACGGAGATCACGCGCACGTCGCGCCTTGTTTCCGAGCTGACCGGCACGCCGGTGCAGCCGAACAAGGCGGTCGTCGGCGCCAACGCGTTCGCTCACGCCTCGGGCATCCACCAGGACGGCGTCCTGAAGGACCGTCTGAACTACGAGATCATGAAGCCCGAAGACGTCGGTCTGGCCGACTCGAAGATCGTGCTCACCGCGCGCTCCGGGCGGCACGCGTTCCACCACCGCCTGAACCGGCTCGGGATCACGCTGTCGGACGCCGCGAAGGCCGATGCCGCGTGGCAGCGGTTCCTTCTGCTGGCCGACACGAAGAAGGAAGTCACCGACGAGGACCTGCGCAAGATCGCTGCGATGTCGGATAGCAACGGTCACGAAGGCAACGGGCATCCGCCTGTGACCGACCAGCTGTCCGACCACAACCACGTCGCGGATACACTCCGGCACCTGATCTTCGGGTGAGGGTCGCGTATCAAGGGGAGCCCGGCGCCTACTCCGACGAGGCGGTATCAGCCCTCTTTCCGGAGGGGCAGGCGACAGGCTTTCCGACGTTTCGCCTGACGTTCGACGCGCTCGCGATCGGCGCCGCCGACGCTGCGGTCCTCCCGGTCGAAAACTCGAGCGCCGGCGTCGTGCAGGAGGTGTCCGATCTGCTGTGGGAGCTGCCCGGGTTGCGGATCGTCCGGGACCATGTGCAGCCCGTGCGGCACTGCCTTCTCGGATGGCCGGGGCCGGTCGAGCGCGCGCTGTCGCACCCGCAGGCGCTGGCGCAGTGCGAGCGCTACCTGCACTCGCGCCAGATCCGTCCGGTCACGTTTCACGACACGGCTGGCGCGGCGCGTGCCGTGGCCGAGCAGCGCCAGCCCGGCACGGCGGCGATCGCGAGCAAGGCGGCCGCGGCGCGGTACGGCCTCTATGTCCTGGCGGAGTCCATCCAGGACGATTCCGAAAACCGGACACGTTTCGTCGTCGTCGAGCGCGGTGAGCCGACGCGTCCGCGCGACGCGTCTTCGCATTGGAAAGGGTCGATCGCCTTCGTGACCGCGCACCGGCCCGGGAGCCTGGCCCACGCGCTCGACTGCTTTGCGCGGCGCGGCGTCAACCTGACGCGCCTGGACAGCAGGCCGATGATGGGCAGGCCGTTCGAGTACCGCTTTTATCTCGACTTCTCGCTCAACGGCGAAGCGACGGCGGCAGCGGATGCGGAGGCCGCGCTCAGCGACCTGGAAGAGGCGGCGGCCCAGATCAAGCTCTTCGGGACCTACCCGGC
>DASZJK010000157.1:0-5596 GCA_035948155.1 Candidatus Dormiibacterota bacterium | reverse complement strand
ATCGCGGGCGGAATCGCCCCCAGGATGCCCAGCGAACCCACCGCCGCCATCGGCGCTCCGACCGTCAGGTGCGGCAGCAGTCTCGCGACACCGCCTGCGGCCCAGTGGTTGGCGAACCGGGCCGCAGCCACGGCGGGGACGCCCGGCGTCGGGTCGACCGGCACCCAGCCCTGTCCGGGGAACCAGACCTCGACCCACGCGTGGGCGTCGCGCTCGCGTACGACCGACTGATTGAGCAGCGGGTCGTAGTCGCCGGTCGAGTACCCGGTCGCGAGCCGCGCCGGGATGCTCAGGCTGCGCAGCATCAGGGTCTCGGCGGTGGCGAACTGCTCGCAGTAGCCGGTCTTGACGTCGAAGAGGAACCAGTCGACGGGATCGCGGCCCGCGGGCACCGGCGGCAGGTCGAGCGTGTACCGGAAGTTTCCCTGGAGATATGCCGTCAGCGCCATCACCGTGTCGTACTCGTTCGTCGTGTTGGCGACGACCTGCCGCGCAAGAGCCCGAGCCCGCGCCGACAGGGCGCCGTCGTCGAGCTGCGCGCCATTGGGATCCCTGAACACGGCCTCCGGCTCAGCCGCGCGAAGGCTCTGAGGCGACAGGTCAGGGATGTAGGAAACGACCGAGTACGTCTGGCCTGGGGTCAGCTCCTGCGGCGTGTGAAAGGTTCCGTACGCGTCCTCGCGGAGGGCCGCGACGGGTGCGTACAGGCTCTGGATCGGATAGGCCGCGTCGATCACTCCAGGCATCGGCCGAAGGACGCGGAACGTCTGCACGAAAGTCCCGAGGTTTCGAGCTGGCGGCGGAGGCAGGAGGCGCGGCGGCACGTATGGCTCTGTCTGGCGATAAGCGTGGTCGGATGCGGTCCACACGCCGTCGCGATAGGAATCGAAAACGAGCCCACGCCAGTAGGCCGGCGCGCCGGTGCGAACGTACATCACAGGCGCGTCGCCAAGCCTCCCGCGGTAGTGAAGGTCGACGCTCGTGGTGGCGCCCGTCGAGTCGCCCGCGATCTGGACCAGAGGCAGCGCTGCGCTCTCCATGTCGCCGTGGAAGCTCGCGAAGTTCGGAAGTGAGATCACCAGCGGCGAGATCGGAATGCCCGACGGCTGAGGCATTACGGCAAAGAGCCCCAGGCCGCCCAGGATCGTGGCGGCGAGCAAAACTGCGAGCGCGCGCGCGGGGACCCGCACACCGGCGTCGATTCGCTTGAGGTGCGAGGCGATCCAGAAACCGACCAGGTACAGGACCCAGAGCGCGAGCAAGATCGCGAACTCGTAGTTCCACGCATACACCGCGGCGAGATACACGACCGCGAGGCTTATCCAGAGGCTCGAGTACAGGTTGCGGCGTGTTTTCAGGTCGAAGCTCGTGATCGCGATCAGCAGAATCGCGAAGTTCGCCTGCGGGAGGACGCCACCGAACACCGCCAGAGTCGAGTCGGCGACCAGATAGAACAGCGCTCCGAAAATGAGCGCAGCGAGAAAGATCTGGCGCCAGAGGTTGCGGCGCAGGCCGCGTTCGCGATAGCTGACGACGTGGCCCACCAGGGCTGCCGCGACCCCAATCACCGGAAACACGAAATCGCTTCCGTAGAGGACGATCGCCAGCGCCGCCACGACGAAGGCCGCGAACACGAATGCTCGTGCCTCGACCGAGTCTTCGACGGGCGATGGCGGGAGACGCAGCCGGCGCATCAAAGCGGCCACTCGGTACCCACCCGCTCGAAGTCGATTTCTTCCTGGACTTTGGCTCCGCCGACGAGCCAGTTCCGACGTGCCTTGGATTCGAGGAGGTCAGGGTCAGCGCTCACGACCACGGTGTCGCTGTGGCCGCTGGACTCCGTGATGTCCATCTCGGGATACCTCGCAAGCACCTCGAGGACCTCCCATATGTCGCGCGATCTCAGCGTTCCCAGGGTCACGCGGCCCCCCTCGCGAATGCAGTCCCACGCTTCCGACGCCGCGATGCGCGCGATCTGGTCGGCGATGGCGCGCGTCGGCGGTGCTGGGTCGACCACGATGTTGATCGTCTGCACCCCGGGCGGTTCGTACTCGCGAACCACGAGCTCGCCGCGCCTTGCGCTCGAGCGCCAGTGGATCCTCCGCAACGAATCGCCGGGGCGGTACTCGCGGATTCCGAAAAGTTCGTTTCCCGATCCGGCTCGTGGCGCGGCTGCCGCGGCCTCGAGCTCGCTCACCTGCCGGCGGTTCGACAGCGACCTGAAGCGCGGGAGGACGAGGGCAATCTCGCGGTCGGGGCACTGGCGGCGGCCCACGAAGAACCCAGGCGGATCGCTCGTGCCGATGCTCCACCCGGTCGCGCCAAGGGCACCGCGCAGCAGGGGCTTGAGGTCCAGGGTTCGCCGCCAACCGGTTCTAGGGACCAGCCCGGTGCCCAACCTCACGGTCCTCCCCGCGATCTCGCCGCTGATCCACGCCGGACCGCGAGGCGCGCCCTTCGTATCGAGGCCCAGCTCCACCTCGACGGCGTCGCCCTCGAAAAGCGGAGGCTGTGGAGCTGCTCGGAGCAGGTGCTCTGGCAGCTCTTCGAGCGGCGAATCCTCCGCGGCCAGGCTCCGACCGACGACAAGATGCAGCCGCAGGCCGCGTCGGTTCCAGGCCGCGTAGGCGCCGGCCGTGGCGATCAGCACGAACACCCACGCACCGAGCAAGAACAGCCATGGGACTTCCGACGTGGATCCGTACCACTCGAGCACCAGCCAGAGCGCGATCGCGCCGGCCACGCGCCAGGTCGGTCTCAGTGTTGCCTCAGGGGAGGGATGGGCAGGGCAGAGACAACTTCGTTGAGCATCGCGTTCGCGTTGGCCCTGCCTCGCATCCCGAGTCGGTGCGCGAGCACCGGGACCGCCAGCAGCTTGATGTCGTCCGGAAGGACGAAGTCGCGGCCCTCGAACAGGCCCCAGGCTTGCGCCGCGCGCTGCAGATAGACGCCCGCGCGCATGCTCGCGGGGAGCAGCACGTCCGGTCGTGCCCGAATGGCGTCGAGCAAGGCCACGATGTAGGTGCGGATCGCCGGCGCCGCCACCACACGCAGGCACGCATCCTGCAGCTCGACGACCTCGCGGATGTCGATCACCGCCGTCAGCTCCGCGATTGGATCTCCATGCTCGCGTCGGGCCAGGACCTCGAGCGCCTCGGCATCGGTCGGGGGTCCCATCTCGGCCGCGAGCACGAAACGGTCCAGCTGCGACTCCGGCAGCGGGTACGTGCCGTGGAACTCCGCGGGATTCTGCGTGGCGATCACGAAGAACGGCTTCTCCAGCGTGCGCGTGGTGCCCTCGACGGTGACCTGGCCCTCACCCATCGCCTCGAGCAGCGCCGACTGCGTGCGCGGCGTGGCGCGGTTTACCTCGTCGGCGAGCACGATGTTGGCGAAGATCGGACCGGCGACGAACTCGAAGGTCAGGTCCCTCTGGTTGAAAACGCTCGACCCCGTGATATCGGATGGGAGCAGGTCGGGCGTGCACTGGATCCGCCGGAACGTACCGCCGACCGAGGTGGCGAGCGCGCGGGCGAGCATCGTCTTGCCGGTGCCGGGAAGGTCCTGGAGCAGCACGTGCCCACCGGAAACCAACCCCGCAAGCGCAAGCCGGACGACACGCTCCTTGCCGACTATGACGCGGTGGATGTTCTTCTCGACGCGATCGAGGAGCTCCGCCGCGCGGCGCGGTTCCAGCGCGGGTTCTTGCGACGCCGCCATGGCGACCCAGTCTAGATTGGCGCTCGGGCCCCGAATCCCGCGTTAGTCGCGCCTAACGCAATTTTTCGAGCAGCAACATGCGCGATAGTCGCGACTATCGCGGAATTTCAGCTTTGCCCGACCATGCGCGAGATGACTTCGCCCAGGTTGGGGCCGCCCTTTCCGAACGGCACCGAGTGCACGCGATGGGCGAAGACCATCTCGGCTACCTCGCCGACGTGACTCACCCCCACCTCGTCCGTCCCGTCGTAGGCCGCCTTCGCCTGCGCCGCCCGCGCGCACACGAGGTCGGAGCGGTGGCCGTCGACCTCGAGCGCGATGGAGATCTGGGCGATCAGGCGCAGGATCGCGCGAGGGAGCGTCACCTCGGGAAACGTCGCGATCGCCTCTGAGATCTGCGATTTCACCGCTTGCTCCGACTCCGCGTGCTGCTGGTAGAACTGGTTGGGGTCGTCCTCCCACATCGCGCGCTTCTCGACGATCGCGACGCGCTTGTCCAGGTCGCGGATGCCCTCCACGTCGACGCACAGCCCGAAGCGGTCGAGGAGCTGCGGCCGAAGCTCGCCCTCCTCAGGGTTCATCGTCCCGACGAGGATGAAGCGGGATGGGTGCGAGAACGACACGCCCTCGCGCTCCACGGTGTTGATCCCCATCGCCGCGGAGTCGAGCAGGACGTCCACTATGTGGTCGTCGAGGAGGTTGACCTCGTCGACGTACAGGATGTTGCGGTTGGCCTCGGCGAGCACGCCCGGCTCGAAGCGCCGCGATCCTTCCTTGAGGGCAGCCTCGAGGTCGATCGTCCCGACCACGCGGTCTTCGGACGCGTTGATCGGCAGCTCGACGACGCGCATGCGCCGTGTGGCGACCGGGAGGGCACCGGCGGCCGCTCGCTCGCGGCAGTCGAGGCACCAGTCCTCGGGGTCGTCGGGGTGGCAGCCGAAGTGGCAGCCTTCGACCACCTTCTGCTCTGGCAGCAGCCGGGCCAGGGCGCGCACGGCGGTCGACTTGCCCGTGCCCTTCTCCCCCCGTATCAGCACCCCGCCGATCGTGGGGTTGATCGCGTTGAGAATCAGGGCCAGCTTCATCTCGTCCTGGCCGACGATCGCGGTGAAGGGGTAGGAGTAGCGGTCGATTGCCATTTGCTCGCGTCGATATTACCGACGCTCTACTGGCAGCTCACCTTGGACACGTCCACGGCGAACGACCACCCGTAGTAGGCCGCCGCGAGCTTGTAGCCGCTGGCCTCCTCGACGCGGGTCGCATGGTTGTGGTTGAGGTCGTCGCAGATCGCCGACTCGACCTGACCCTCGGTCGGATTGAGCCCGAGGCCGAGGACGCTCGCGCTGACGCTCTTGTAGAAGAACCACGCCTGCACGTTGAGTGCGCCGCTCTTGCAGAGCAGCGGGGTCGCGTTGCCGTCGGCGGTCGAGGTCACCTGGGTCTGGCAGAGGTTGGCGACGGGCGGGTCTGACGCGGGCGCCAGCACCTGCTTCTCCACGGGAGTCTCGTCTCCTGCGGCGCTGGGCGCAGTGGAGGCGGTCGGCGATGGTGACGCGGAGGGCGACGCGCTCGCGGTCGCGGTCGGTGACGAACCGCAGCCCACGGCGAACAGCAATGCGGCGCTAGCGGCCCCGGCCCAGCTCCCGCTCCACCGCCGTCGCGATCTCGTCCCGGGACAGGTCATAGAGCCCGTAATAATGCGCCCCCATGCGGTCGGCCAGATCCGCGCAAGCGTTGATCGCGTACGTCTGGTACATCGGCGCCACGCGAGCCAGGTGCTGCACCGACGGCAGGTGGCTGTAGTCGCGCGCGGAGTCGATCACGAGCGCGTCGATGTGCTCGGCGTCGATCAGGGCCGCCACCTTCTGCGCCTCGA
>DASZJK010000156.1:0-3267 GCA_035948155.1 Candidatus Dormiibacterota bacterium | reverse complement strand
TCCAGCGTCGAGTCGCCGAAGCGCACCGCCGCGACGTACTCGGTGTGGTCGGCCAGCTGCTGCTGCTCGGCCACGGTGTAGGTGAGCGTATAGCCGGCCACGGTCATCGACTCGCCCGGCTGAAGCGTTGCGTCTTTCTCCTGCTGCCCGAATTGCGACGCGGCGATCCCGATGGCCACCACCAGCAAACCCACGTGCGCGAGGTAGGCGCCATAGCGACGGCGCCTGATTACGAGGACGCGTGGATTGCGGCGCAACGCGCGGGCGTACTCGGTCGCCACGGCAGCGACGCCTCCGGCAGCCAGTCCGATCGCCACCGCGGCCCAGCCGAGGCCGGTCCCCAGCAGAACGGCAGCTACCGCAGCCGCCGTCGCGATGGGCCAGCGCAGCGCCTTCCACGTCGCCTTCCCTGCGCGCCGCCACGGGAGCAGCGGACCGACGGCCATGAGAGCCAGCACCACGACGAAGATCGGTCCTGCCGCCCGCTGGTAGTAGGGCGCCTCGACGACGCGCTGAGTGCCGACCATGCCCGAGACCAAGGGCAGGAGCGTTCCCCACAGGACAACCGCGATCACTCCGAGCAGGAGCAGGTTCTGGAGGGTGAACGCCCCCTCCCGCGAGACGAGCGGCAACTCGGCGGCGTGAGATTCCACGGCGCCGACGCGGAAGGCGAGCAGGCCGCCGGCGAAGGCCAAGCAGACGACCAGGAACCCGAGGAACCACGGACCGATCGCGCTGATCGCGAACGTGTGGACCGATGGCACAACTCCGCTGCGCACGATGAAGGTGCCGAGGACGACGAGGAGAAACGCGAGGATGACCAGGCTGAGGTTCCAGTTCTTCAGCCGCCCGCGCTGCTCCTGGACCTGGGACGAGTGGAGATACGCGGTGGTCGCGAGCCAGGGCATCAGCGCGACGTTCTCGACCGGGTCCCAGCTCCAGTAGCCGCCCCAGCCGAGCACGTGGTACGCCCACCACATGCCCAGCAGCAGCCCCGCGCTCTGGAGGCTCCACGCGAGAAGCGCGAAGCGGCGCGTGTGCCGGATCCATGCGGCGTCGGTGCGACCGGCGAGCAACGCCGCGCACGCGAACGCAAACGGGATGGCAAACGCGGCGAAACCCGCGAGCACCACCGGCGGATGGATGAGCATTCCGCCGTCGCGCAGGACCGGGTTGAGCCCGAGCCCATCCGGTGGTGTGACGGAGAGAAGGTCGAACGGACTCGCGACAACCGCGAGGACGAACAGGAAGAAGGTGAGGATCGACGCGAGAATCCCGGTCGCGTAGGCGGCGACCCGACCGCCGAGTGAGGCGGCCGCGACCAGCGACGCGCTGCCGAGCACACCGAGGATGAGCGTCCAGTACAGCAGCGATCCCTCCTGCCCGCCGTAGAAACCCGCCGCGACCAGCGCGATCGGTGTCGCAAGGTCCGTGTGCTCGACGACATACGCGAGCGAGAAGTCGTGGGTGAGCAGCGCCACCTCGAGCAGGACGGCCGCGATGGCCGTCATCGCAGTCGCGGCGTAAAAGGACCGGCGTGCGACGTGGATGAAGAGGTCGGCCTGCCTCCATCCCGCGAAGAACGACAGAAGAGCGGAGAAGCCGCCGAGCACCAGGCCGGCAAGGAGCGCTCCCGCGCCCAGGTAGCCGAGTATCACGACGCGATCACTGGGTGTAGGGCTTGGTCGAGAAGCGTGACGGGCACTTCGCGAGCAGCGTCGACGCGTGGAAGACGCCGTCCTTTCCGAGCCTGCCCTCGGCCACCACCGTGATGCCGGGCTGGAAGATGTCCGGGAGCGTGCCGGTGTACTCGACCGGGAGCGTGTCCGTTCCGTCCTTCTCCGTGAAGGTCACGTGGAGCCCGCCGTCGCTCTTCTGTACATCGTCCTGCACCACCCCCGCCACCCGCACGTCACCGGCCGGCGATTGCGTCCGCAGCTGCGAGACGGTCACGTAATAGACGCTCGAACCGCCCGACGCCGAGTAGATGAGGTAGCCCACGCACGCGGCGACGACGACGGCCGGAATTCCCCAGCGAACCGCGAGGCTCATGGCCCGACCAGCTGCAGGTAGTGATTGAGCAGGTTCGTGCTCAATGGACCGGTGAACGACGCAACCACGAGGCCCTGTGAATCGATGAAGAACGTCGTGGGTAGCCCGGCCACGCCGTAAGACTGGTAGGAGCCGGACACGATCGGTCCGGCGGGGTATGGATGCCGGTGCTGTACCTCGAAGCTCTGGAATGCGGAGGAGGTATCGCGATTGTCGGCGCCGAGAAATGCCACCCCGGGGTTGGCCGCCATGCCATCGCCAAGCACACCCTCTTCATCGACGCACGGCCCGCACCAGGAAGCCCAGAAGTTGAGCACCACCGGCTGGCCGCGCAGGCTGGCGATCGTGAGAGGGAACTGCTCCTTGAAGGGTTGGATCGCAAGCGCCGGCGCCGGCCTGCCCAGGAGTGGTGGGTTGGAGAGCGCGGCGTGCTGCAGGCCCCAGCGGAGCGAGAGGATGAGGATTGAGGTGAGCACGACGGCGAGCCCGATGACCACGGACCTGCGAGTCACCAACCGAGTTTATTCGAGGGCGTTGGCAGCGGCGATCCCCGCGTAGAGCTTGCCGCTCGGCCGCATGGTCCTTTCCAGGGTCTTGCGGTCGACCCCGATCAGGCCGAAGTGGACGGTGTAGCCGCGCGCCCACTCGAAGTTGTCGGTGTTCGTCCAGTGGAAGTAACCCCGGACGTCCACGCCATCCTCGATCGCGCCGTGAACATTGGCAAGGATGTCCGTGAGGTACTTCGCTCGAACCGCGTCGTCCGAGGTGGCGATGCCGTTTTCGGTGATGTACACGGGCTTGCCGTAGGGCTTCAGGTCGTTCAGCACCTGGCGCATCCAGGCCGCGTTCGACGCCCACCCCATCTCGGTGGGTACGGCATCCGGCGGGTTGAACCTCCGAATGAACTGGTCGCGCGGGCGGCGTGGGTCGAACGCGCACAGCTGCGCCCAGTAGTGCGCGATGCCGATGTAGTCGCTCGGTGCCTCGACGATGCGGCGCAGCCGCCCTGGGCCGACCGGCCAGCGGTCCATCACAAGCTGAGCGGACGCGGCCGCGAGCCGATCACGCCGGTGCTGCGTCGCCGGCAGGAAAAGAAACTTGTGGTGCGATAGCCCGACGCGGCTGTCCGGCAGCCGCCGCTTGATCGCCGCGTAGGCGAGCTCGTGCGCCCGATGAAGGTTGCTCGTGACCCGGTACTGAGCGAGCAGGTCGCCG
>DASZJK010000155.1:0-3839 GCA_035948155.1 Candidatus Dormiibacterota bacterium | reverse complement strand
CAGGCGACAGGGTCGCGATCTACGCGGCCAACTCGGTCGACTGGGTCGTTGCGTATCTCGGCGTCCTGCGCGCGGGCGCATGCGCGGTGATGCTCAACCCCGACTACCACTCCGCCGAGGCGGAGCACATCCTCCACGACTCCGACCCGGCGTTCGTCGTCGCCGACCACCCGCGGGCGGCGATCGCGAGCAAGCTCGGCAAGCGCGTCGTCAATCTCGAGGATCTGCCCCGAGGTGCAGAGCCCGCGATGGCGCCCCTGACGCCCGAGAGTCCGGCGGCGATCCTTTACACGTCCGGCACGACCGGCCGCCCGAAGGGCGCGGTTCTCGACCACGGCAACTTCCTGGCCCAGGGCCGCGGCGCGCTCGCTGTCTGGAACTGGACGTCGAGCGACGTCCTGGTCCACGCGCTGCCGCTGTTCCATCTCCACGGCCTGGGCATGGGGCTGCATGGGACGCTGCTCAGCGGTGGCAGCGCGGTGCTCGTTTCCTTCACTCCGGAGAACGTCGTGCGCGAGCTCACAAGCGGCGGGACGATGCTGTTCGGCGTGCCGTCGATGTATCAGCGCCTGTGCGAGTGGCTCGACGCAAACCCCACGGATCTTTCCCACGTCCGTCTTTTTGTTTCCGGTTCGGCGCCGCTGCCTCCGGCCCTGTTCGAGCGATGCGCAAGGCTCCTCGGGCAGGCGCCGGTCGAGCGCTACGGAATCACCGAGGGCGGCATCGTGGTCACCAATCCGTATGACGGTCCGCGACAACCCGGTCGCGTGGGGTATCCATTTCCCGGGGTCGAAGTGCGCCTCGGCCAGCTTGACGAGGTCCAGCTCAAGGGCGGCCAGGTCTTCAGCGGTTACTGGCGCAACGCGGAGGCGACCCGCGAAACGTTCACCGAGGACGGATGGTTTCGCACTGGCGACGTCGGCGAGATCGGAGACGACGGTTCGCTCGCGATCCGCGGCCGGATCAAGGAGCTGATCATCACCGGCGGTTTCAACGTCTATCCGCGCGAGGTCGAGCTCGTGCTCGAGGAGCACCCCTCCGTTCACGAAGTCGCCGTGTGCGGCGTGCCGAGCGAGAAGTGGGGCGAGGAGGTGACAGCGTTCGTGGTGCCCTCCGCGGCAGCACCGTGGAGCGAGAACGAGGTCATCGCGTTCGCGCACGAGCGCCTCGCGTCGTATAAGTGTCCGAAGCGCGTGATCACGGTCCAGTCGCTGCCGCGCAATGCGATGGGGAAGATCCAGCGCTCCGTGCTCACCTCGTCCCTCGCCTCGTGAGATTCCTCGACCTCACGCAGGACTTCTCGCTGCACACGCCTGCGTTTGCGGGTTACCCGGGACCGGCGATTCGCTGGATCAAGCGCCTGGCGTTCGAGAAGGCGGGTGGGCAGGAGATCACGATGACGCTCCACGTGAGCACGCACCTGGACGCGCCGGCCCACTTCATGAGCGGCGGCAAGTTCATCGGCGACCTGCCGCTCGACTTTCTAATTGGGCCGGCGTGCGTCGTGGATCTCCAGCGTTACGGGATCGGCGACTACGACATCTATGGGCCCGAGCATTTCGAGCGCTGGGAGAAAGACACCGGCATCAAGATCGACGCGAAAGACATCCTCATCATCCGCACCGGCTATCACAGGTACTACCCCGAAAACTGGACGGACCGCTCCCGCGTGGACGAGACGCGTTACTTCATCCGTCATCCAGGACCCGCCCGCGCCTTTGCCGAGTGGGCGCTCGACCGACGTATCCGGTGGATCGCAGTCGACACCGGAAGCGCCGATCACCCGATGAACACGGTGATCCGCCGCATCCGCGACGACGAAGCCGAGGAGGCGGAAAAGAAGCTGGGTCGCGGCCTTGACGAGCTCTTCCCCAAGGCCGACTACCAGATCATGCACACCCTGCTGTTTCCGCACGACATCATCCATATCGAAAACCTGGGCGGCCGGCTCGACGAGGTGCTGGACCGCAAGATCCTCTTCGGCTGCTTCCCGTGGCGGTTCCAGGGCGGCGAGGCCGCGCTGTGCCGCGCCGTGGCGATCCTGGAGGAGTGATGCCCGGGCGGCGCTCGCCAATGCATCGGCCTAGGCGGCCGGGCGCCTGCGGCGCTGAAGCCGGCGTCGCCTCCTGCGCGCGCTCGGTCACGCATTTACGACATGCGTTCCCTCGCGTGCTCGTCGTCTCCTTGGCTCCGGCCGCCGATGCCGCGCCTTGGCAAGCGGACGCCCGGGCACACTCCTCAGAGGAATGAAACCCGCCCCGTTCCAGTACCACGCGCCCCGGTCCGTCGACGAGGCGTGCTCACTGCTCGCGTTGCTCGAGGACGCGAAGGTGCTGGCAGGCGGCCAGTCGCTCATCCCACTCCTCAATTTCCGCCTTGCCCGGCCGCAGCACCTGGTCGACATCAACCGCGTCGAGGGCCTCGACCGCATCTACGCGCGCGATGGCGGCGTCGCCGTGCAGGCACTCGCCCGACAGGCCGCCGTGGAGGATTCGAGCATGGTGGCCAACCTCTGCCCGCTTCTTACCGATGCCGTGCGGCTGGTCGCCCACCGAGTGATCCGCAACCGCGGCACGCTGTGCGGCAGCCTCGCCCACGCGGATCCGGCGTCCGAGCTGCCGGCCGTCCTGCTGGCGCTCGGCGGCCACGTGCTGGCGCGGTCGACGCGCGGCGAGCGTCTCATCGCCGCGGAGCAGCTGTTCCAGGGCGTCTTCGAATCAGCGCTGGCGCCTGACGAGCTGATGGTCGAGGCGTGGTTTCCGGAGCTTGTCGAGCGCTATGCGATCGTCGAAGAATCGCGCCGCCACGGCGATTTCGCCCTGGCTGGGGTCGTGCGTGCCGGCGACAACCTCGCGCTCTTCGGTGTCGCTCCGACGCCGGTGCTCGCAGATCCATCAGACGCGACGCGAGGTCTTCAGCCGAGCGGCGACCTCGAGGCCACGCCTGAGTTTCGACTGCACCTGGTCCGCGTGCTCGCCGAAAAGGCCATGGCGTCATGAAGGTCAATGGAGTCGACCGTCCGGCGCCGTCCGATGCGAGGCGTTTGCTGTCGGATCATCTGCGCCACGACCTCGGCCTGACCGGGACGCACGTCGGCTGCGAGCACGGCGTGTGCGGATGCTGCACGGTTCTGCTCGACGGCGCGCCGGTGCGGTCGTGCCTGATGTTCGCGGTGCAGGCCGAGGGCCACGAAGTCGCGACTGTCGAAGGCCTCGCCCGCGACGGCGAGCCGCTGCACCCCGTGCAGCAGGCGTTCCACGAGTGCCACGGACTGCAGTGCGGGTTCTGCACGCCGGGTTTCGTGATGTCGGTGGTCGGGCTGCTCGCTGAGCATCCGCATCCGACCGCGCAACAGATCGAGGAAGGCATCGCGGGCAACCTGTGCCGCTGCACGGGCTACGCATCGATCCGGCGCGCAGTCAGCCGCGCGGTCGAGCTCAACCGAAAGTGACCACGCGCTGGTTCGGCGCGCCGGTGCAGCGGATGGAGGACGACCGCCTGCTGCGCGGCCACGGCCGCTACACCGACGACATCGACGAAGGTGCGCTCGAGTGCTGCTTCGTGCGCTCCCCCTACGCGCATGCGCGCATCACGTCGATCGATGCCACTGCCGCGCGCGAGATGCCGGGTGTCGTCGCGGTTTACACCGCGGCCGATCTTCCTTTCGGCGATGTCGACCTCCCGCTGCTGATTCCGCACCCCAACCTGACGCACGGCCGCACGCAGCGGTGCCTGGCCTCAGAGGTGGTGCGTTACGCCGGCGAGGCGGTCGCGTTCGTCGTGGCCGAGAGCCGCGCCCAGGCCGAGGACGCGGCGGAGCTCGTGACCGTGGAGTACGA
>DASZJK010000154.1:0-2037 GCA_035948155.1 Candidatus Dormiibacterota bacterium | reverse complement strand
GCCCGTCACGCGGTCGAGCTCCGTGCGGTGCGGCTGGCGTCGCTCCGTCAGCTCGTCCGTGCGGTAGCCCATGCCCTGCAGCCACTCGCCGGGCTTGAGCCTGGTGGCGTGCTCCGCGAGCCGGGTGAGGATGTCGTCGATCCCCCGCGCGCCGGTCAGGTCGGCCGCGAACCGGGTAAGGCCGTAGTAGACGACGTGCGCATGGGCATCGTTGAAGCCGGGCATGACGGCAGCGCCCTTGAGGTCGACCACTCGTGTCCGCGGGCCGCGGAGGCTCATCACCTCGCGCCCGCCGCATGCGATGACCTTGCCGCCGGCGATCGCCAGGTGGCTCTGGGGAGTCAGCCCCGCGCGTCCCAGCGTGCGGACGTGCCCGCGCGCCAGGATTAATTCGGCTCGCACTCGGCCGCTAGATTAATCGGGTGACGCCAATCGATTTCCGCTCCGACACCGTTGCCATGCCCAGCCCGGAGATGCGGAAGGCGATGGTCGAGGCGCCGTTGGGGGACGACGTGTTCGGCGACGACCCGACGACGAACCGGCTGCTGGAGGTCGCCGCCGAGCGCATGGGCAAGGAGGCGGCCACCTTCGTACCGAGCGGGACGATGGGAAACCTTGTCGGCGTTGCGGTCAACGCCCGCCGCGGCGAGGAGCTGATCGCCGACGCCGACTCGCACGTCTTCCACTACGAGACTGCGGGCGCGGCCGCGGTTTGCGGCGTGCAGATACGGCCGATCGCGACCGAGGCCGGCGTCATGTCACCGCAGCAGATCGTCGCCGCGATCCGGCCGCGCGACGATCCGCACCAGCCGCTCAGCGCCGCGGTCACGTTCGAGAACACTCACAACCGGCACGGCGGGGTGGTGTGGCCGCTTGATGACCTCCGCGCGGCGAGCGAGGCCGCTCACGAGCAAGGGCTGCGCGTCCACCTCGACGGGGCGCGGATCTTCAACGCCTCTGTGGCGCTTGGGATCGACGCGAAAGAGATCGCCGCGACGGCGGACACAGTGACGTTCTGCCTTTCCAAGGGCCTGGCGTGCCCGATCGGCAGCATCTTCTGTGGATCGCGAACCGACATCGAAGAGGCGAAGCGGTGGCGCAAGCGGCTGGGCGGAGGCATGCGCCAGGTCGGGGTCCTGGCCGCGGCCGGCCTGATCGCGCTCGACCAGATGGTTGACCGGCTGGCCGAAGACCACGCCAACGCGCGCACACTCGCCGAAGGGCTATCCGAGCTGCCAGGCGTGAGATGCGACCTCGCCCGAGTGCAGACCAACCTCGTCTACTTCGAGCTGACGGAGATTCCCGCACCGCGATTCACCGTCGAGTGCGCCAGGCGCGGTCTCCTCAGTGACTGGGTCGACGCACGCCGCGTGCGGTTCGTGACCCACTACGGGATCGATGCGTCGGACATCCAGTCGGCGTTGACGATATGCGAGGAGGTCCTGACCGCCTGAGCTCGCGAGTGTCGCCCGACGGGATGTACTACTGGGACGGGCAGCAGTGGGCGTCGACGCTGTCGCCCGACGGGCGATTCCGGTGGAACGGCTCGACGTGGGAGCCTGTGCCGGCTCTTGCCTATCCGCCGCCCTACTACGCGGGCCGTCCGCAGCAGCGCGAGCCGACGTCCTGGACGCAGCCGTTGCAGATCGCGGTCGTTGCGCGATACGTGGCCTCAGGGTTGTACGGGCTGGCCCTGCCTTTCTGGATGCAGGGCTACATGTCGGCGGTGATGCAGCGAAGCCTCCAGCAGCAGCAACAGGCTTACCCACCCGGCCAGGGACCGCCCCCAGGCTTCACCAACATGATGAATTCGATAGTGACCGGGTCGGTCTGGATCGGAGCCATCTTCGGGCTGGCGATCACCATCGTCGTGATCGTCGGTGCGATCCGACGCTGGACGTGGGCGTACTACGTGATCCTCGCCCTGCTCGGATTCACTCTCCTGGGCACCGTTTTCAACCTCATCAACCTGGTCGCCGGCGGAGCGCTGACCGCGCGCCAGCCGCAGCCGCCGGAGTTCACCCGCATCGCCGCGTA
>DASZJK010000153.1:0-6968 GCA_035948155.1 Candidatus Dormiibacterota bacterium | reverse complement strand
GCTTCGACAGCCTGCACCGTGGCCAGACCTGGATGACCCGGACCCACACCCACCAACCTGACCCTGCTCATATCACCATGCCCATCCCACCCCGGGACACGGGGAGACAGATTAGAGCTTTCGGGTGACCACGTAGTCCGTTAGCGAAGCGAGTGCGTCAGTGGCCTCGCTGCGCTTCAGCGTTTGCAGCTGTCCGCGTGCATCACGCGCGTGTTTCATTGCTTGCTCGAGCGCATCACGAGGTCCATCGCTCGTACGCACAGCCTCAACGATCCGTCTCGCGTCTTCCACGCCGAGTCTGCGATCGTCCTCGAGCTCGATCGATGAAAGCATGAGCGGCAGCGTCGCGAATCCTTCGAGGATGTCGTGACCGATCGGTTTTCCGACCTCCCCCTCGGTGCCCGTGTAGTCGAGGACGTCATCGGCGATCTGAAAGGCAAGCCCAAGCGAACGCCCGTAGCTGCGCAACGCTTCGCGATCCGTCTCCGAGAGACCACCGAGCAGCGCTCCGATGTCACAGCATGCGGCCAGCAGGGTGGCAGTCTTGGCCTCGATGCGCTGCATGTATTCGTCCACGCCGGTGCTGTAGCGATAGCGAATGGACTGCTGGCGGACCTCACCGGCGCAGATCTTCATGACGGCCTCGGCAAGGATGACGACCACCTCATGCGCGCGCGTTCGCGCCGCGTGCTCGTAAGCCTTCGCGAAGTAGAAGTCACCGATGACAATTGCCGGCTCGTCGCCGAGCCTGGCCGCGACCGTGGGACGCCCCCGCCGGGTCGCTGATCGATCGATGACATCGTCGTGCACGAGCGTGGCCGCATGCGTGAACTCGACTGCCATCGCGGCCGTGATGACGCGCTGGGCTTCGTAGGTGCCGCACCGCGCGGCGAGCAGGACCAGCGCCGGTCGAAGCCGCTTGCCTCCTGCCTCGAACAGGTCCGCCATTGGTCCTGCGACCTCGGGCGGGTCAGCCGCGATTTCTTCTCTGAGCTGGGCCTCCACCGTCGCGAGGTCCAGGGCGGCGGGCCCGAAGAGGTCTGCCGCGCTCTCCGTCAAGCGCCCTTGACCGACAGCCGGTACCCGAGCCCTGGAACGGCCTCGAGGCTCACGCCGGTGTTGGACCGTTCTGAAAGTTTGCGGCGCAGACGCTGCACGTGCGGATCCACCGAGTGATCGTCGAGATCGTGCGGATAACCCCAAACCTTGTCGCGCAGCTGCGCGCGCGTCAGCACGCGCTCGGGATTGGCCGCGAGCACCGCGAGCAGGTTGAACTCGGTCATCGTCAGCGTGATCTCGTCGTCGCCGACCCTGACCCTGCGCGCGGCATTGTCGATCTGCAGAGCGCCAATGCTGAGGACGCCCTCGCGACCGCCGCCCGTCTCCGCGATGGCCGAGCGCCGGAGGTGCGCGTTTATCCGCGCCGCGAGGATGCGGGAATCGAACGGTTTGGTGATGTAGTCGTCGGCGCCGACCTCGAGACCGACCACCTCGTCCATCTTGGTCGAGCGCCCGGTCAGCATCACCATCGGCGCGACGACACCTTGACGCCGGAGCTCGCGGATCACCTCGGTGCCGCTTATGTCGGGCAGGACCCAGTCGACCAT
This sequence comes from Candidatus Dormiibacterota bacterium, assembly GCA_035948155.1. Classification (GTDB taxonomy): domain Bacteria; phylum Chloroflexota; class Dormibacteria; order Dormibacterales; family Dormibacteraceae; genus 40CM-4-65-16. The sequence continues at coordinate 5,361 of DASZJK010000153.1, read as the reverse complement.
CACCAGGTCGGGTTGCGAGCTGCGACCGAGCTCGATCGCCTGCGCTCCGGTACCCGCCTCGACGACGTCATGACCCTGAAGCCGGCAAACCTCGGCGACCAGCATCCGCACGGGGACGTCGTCCTCGATGACGAGAATGCGCCGGCGGCGGCGCGGCGGAGGTGTGCTCAGCCGGTCTTCGGAGGCGCGAAACCCACCCGTCGTGTCTCACGGGCTGCGCGCTTAGGGCGGCGCATCAGGATCACGCGTTTCTCCCCCCCGTCGAGCACGCTGGCCAGCTCCCACCCATCGGCGCCGGCCTCGTGCAGCACCTTGACCACCGTGACCCCGTCAGCGAGCTGGGCCACGGTCAGCACCCTGGTCGAGTATTCCCAGTCCCTGCTTGGCAACCCGACCGAGGGCACCATTCCGGTCGCGGTGGCGCGTGCGCCATCGGGCTGCGTCGGCTGAGGCTCATCCGGCTCTTCATCCGGTTCCTCTTCGAATCGGAGGTCCATCGTCGTCAAATCTTAGTCTTCCTTAACACCGGTACCCCCGGCGGGGGTCGAACCCGCGCTGGACCGGGTTTAAGCCGGCTGCCTCTGCCATTGGGCTACGGGGGCGGTTTCATTTTGGCGCGCAGGACGCGCCACGGCGCGCGCCGTCGGATTGCCCCGTCGGTCAGTTGTAGTCGAAAAACCCCTTGCCCGTCTTGCGACCCAGCCGGCCTTCTTCGACCAGTCTTTTCAGGAGCGCCGGCGGCTCCGGGCCCTCGCCGAGTCGATGTCGATCCTGCATCGCCCCGTAGAAGATGTCGAGGCCGCTGAAGTCGAGCAGGTGGAACGGACCCATCGGCCAGTTGAGGCCCTTCTGCACCGCGATGTCGATGTCCTCGGCGCTCGCGTAGCCGCCCTCGTACAGACGCATCGCTTCCTCAGATGCCGCGAAGAGGATCCGGTTGACGATGAAGCCCCAGATCTCCTTGTTGAGCAGCACCGGAGTGCGGTCGATGCTGCGGACGAACTCCATAGCGGTTTCGACGGTGTCCTGAGAGGTCTTCGGGCCGCGGACGACCTCGCACAGCTGCATCACGGTCACCGGGTGGAAGAAGTGCATGTTGCAGCAGCGCTCGGGCCGGCGAGTGGCATCGGCCAGCCTGCTGATCGCGATCGTGCTCGAGTTGCTGGCGAGGATCGCCTCCGGCCGTGCATCCTTGCCGAGGTCTTCGAACACGCTCTTCTTGGCGTCGAAGTTCTCTATGACCGCTTCGATGACAAGGTCGGCTTTTGCCGCCGACTTCGCAAGGTCGTTGGAATCCTCGATCTTCTCGAGCGCCTGACCGGCCTTCTCCCTGGTCAGCCTCTGTTTCTCGACCGAACGATCGAGAAGCTTCTGGTTTTGCGCCCGCGCACGCTCGAGCTGCCCCGCGACCGTGTCGACCAGGGTGACCTCATAGCGTCCGCTCAGCGCCGTCTGCAGGGCGATCTGCGACCCCATGGTGCCGGCGCCGACAACCAGCACGCGCTTCAATTCGTGCATGCGAGTCAGCATGAAGGAATTCGAGGAGCTGGTGCAGAAGGCGATCGACTCGATCCCAGAGCAGTTCCAGCCTTACCTGGAGAACACCGAGTTCATCGTCGAGGAGTCATCGCCGGAAGGGCTGATGGGCCTGTATCACGGCGCGGGAGCGCTTCATGCCGGCGAGTGGCTACCCGAGCAGATCACGCTGTACAAGCGGTCACACGAGAGAGCGGCGCGCACGATGGACGAGCTCATCGAGGAGGTGAGGCGAACCATCCTGCACGAGGTCGGCCACCACTTTGGGATGGACGAGGGCGACTTACCTTACTGATTCGCGGGTGAGGACGGTTGTCCTCCCCCGCGGGCCCCCTCCTCCCACCCTCAGCGCTGGGTGGCAGTTGGATCTGGACGCGTGGTGACGGCCGGATCAAATCCGGCCTGCGGCTCCACTTCGTCCTTATTAGTGCAGCGTCCAGAAATGGCGATCCCACAGCACCAGCGGATCGCCACTCCCCACCTCGGCTGCATCGACCTCGCCGATGCATACGTCGTGGTCGCCCGCGCGATGCGTGTCGGTGACCCGGCACTCGAGCCAGGCGGCGGCACCATGGAGCAGCGGAATGCCGTTCTTGCCAAGACGGTGGGGCAAGGTGCTCCATTTCGGATCCATCGCGGGCGCGCGGCCCGCGAAGCGGTCGGCGATGAACTCCTGCGACCGAGTGAGCACACTGACGTTGAAGGCTCTGGTTTCGAGGATGGCGCTTCGGGTGGCCGAGTCGCGCTCCAGGCCGACGAGGACGAGCGGCGGCTCGACGGAGATCGACACGAGGCTGCTCGCGGTCATTGCCCTGTAGTCTTCGCCCGAGCGGGTGCTGACGAGTACGACGCCCGCCGGGACGCGCGCCATGGCGTCGAGAAAGGCCTGCCTCGCCATCCGGTCGCAAGCGTAGGGCGCTGTCAGGCCAAAGGTAGAATCGAACTCGAAAGCCTGGCGGCGACGTAGCCAAGTGGCAAGGCAGAGGTCTGCAAAACCTCCATCCCCAGTTCGATTCTGGGCGTCGCCTCCAACTCGAAAGCTGGAGCCTAGTGCAGGAACCAGTTCTCCTTCACGTCGGTACGGCCGTCGCTGAAGCCGGGCCTGGAATCGGCGCCCCAGAAATAAACTGCGATGTCGAACACCAGCAAGATCGCCGCGAGGATGAGCAGCCACATCTGACGATTTCGATTATGCGCCCGGTTCTCTGGGCCGAATGGGACATTCGACCGATTGATCTTGGAACCCGCCGCTGCTAGGGTCTCGCAGAACCTCTTTCGTGGATTTTCTGATCCGTCTCGCCAATCGGATCTACGGTGCCGCGACCAGGTTGCGGAGCTGGGCGACGGCCGGGCCGGCGCGGCTTCCCATCCTCATCGTCCTTATCGCCGTGATTCTCGTCGGCTCGGTCGTGGCGACGATCTCGATCCAGTCCCGGCTGCACCAATCGACGCCGCTCTCGGCACTGGCGCGAACAAGTCCCACGCCGCTGGCATCGCCGGCCGTCCAGTCATCGACCGCGTCGCCGTCACCCACCCCCACGCCATCGCCGTCGCCGTCCCCATCGCCTTCGCCTTCCCCGACCCAAGCAGCTGCTCCTGTCGCGCCACCGGCGGCCGCTCCGCCGCCGGCCGGAACGCGGGGCCTGTTCAGGTTCAGCTCACGAGACTGGGCGGCGATGCGTTCGGCAGGCTTCAACGCCTCCACCGACGGAGGTGTTCAGGACGGTGGCGATGCCCAGGCCGCCGTCGGCATCACCGGCATGGTCTGGGTCGCGGCGTATGACAACTCGAGCTGCGCCCAGACGATGAGCGACTCGCAGATTGCAAGCCTGGTGCAGGCCAACGCCAATGCCGGGCACCGGGGTCTGCGCTACCAGATCGGGGACGAGCCAACGGCCAACGGCTGCAACGCGGCTCCTGTCTACGCCCACATCACGCAGGTCGTGCACGGAGCCGACGCCGCCGCCAAGACCTGGGTCGCTGACGACCAGTTCCAGGTCGGAAATCCCGTTCAGGCCGGCGTCCCGATGAAGGGCACGGTGGACATACTCGCCTTCGACGTCTATCCCTGCGAGAGCGGAGCGTGCGACCTGTCGGCAATCGACAGCGCCGTCGCTCAGATCCACGCGGCGCACGTGACGAACTGGGAGTTCATCCTCCAGGACTTCAGCAGCGGATCCTGGCGCTGGCCCACCCCGGCGGAGATCCAGGCGCAGTACGACCACTGGAAGGGCCAGGGTGCCATCGGCTACTGGGTCTTCGCCTGGGATTACCAGGGGCAATCAGTCACCGCTCAAGCAGGCAACATCGCGGCGCTGCAGCAGATCAACTCGCGCTGACCCACTCGGGTCGATGATCGGTCATTCGGGCGGGACATTTGTCTCACGCCGTCCGGGAAGCGCGCGGCGACAATCGGCCCAGATTGAAGCTTCCGCCTGCGCTCGCTCGGCCGGCAGCGGGCCGTGCAGCTCCGTTCCGTCCGCAACAGCCCGCCAGATCCGGCGGCTACCGGTTGCAGGTCCTTGGTGTGCTTGCCGGGCTCGCTGTCGCCGGCGGCGCGGTACTCATCCACATCGAGACGGACCGCACGAGCGGCAGCACGAGCACACGCGGCAGCCCGGCCAGCGACCCGTTGACGACCGAGCCGTTCACATGCGGCGGAAGTACCGGACTCGGTGTCAGCGGCGCGCCCACCGTCGCGTTCGTGAATTCGATCGGCGTAGCCCAGCGGTCAGGCTTTGACCGCGTCACCTTCGGATTCCGAAACGGGCGGCCGCGCGACGTCGTGGTCGCCACCCAGGACACCACGCATTTCACTCCTGGCACGGGCGGCCCGGACACGGTGCTCAAAGGAAATCAGGGCGCGACGATAACCATCTACGGCAGCGATTCGCACACCGACTACCACGGGCCGACCGATATCCAGACCCGATCCTCCACCGTCCTCGAGCTGCGGGAGATCGGAGCGACGGGTGGGAGCCTTGTGTGGGCGCTTGGACTGGCGGGGACGCCCTGCTACCGCGTGGCTTTCTACGACAACCCGGTTGTGCTGGTCGTGGACTTCAAGAAGGCTTGAGGCTGCACCCGGCGAACTGAGATCAGCTGGCAGCCAGGCTCGGCGTCGCCACGTGCCACGTGCCGCCAAACGCGTTGATGCCTTCGCCGTTGGCGTCGTTGCTCGTCTTGTCCTTGGCGAACGTGTAGAGGGGATGGCCGTTGTAGAGGACAACGCGGCCGTTAGGGGACGTGGCGATCGTGAGCTTTCCGGGGAGGCTTGCGCCTGAGCCCGGATCGCCGGAGGGCAACACCAGCGGCGGCCAGAAGGTCAAGCACTGGCCCGCGCATGCCGGCGTCGTCGCCGTGTCCGATGTGAGGTAGTACAGGGTCTGCGCGTCGGTGTTGGTCAGAACGTCCTCGGTCTGGCCCTTGACGGACTTGGACACGACTGCGATGACAGGCGTCGTTGACGTGCTCGTGGTGTTCGACGCAGTCGAGCCGCCCGATCCGCCGCAAGATGCAACCGCGATTGGCAGCAATACAAATCCAAGCAACTTCCTCATCGCGCCACCCGATACCGGTTGGGGTTACGGGCCTGCGAGCTACACTCGAATTCAAGTCATGGCCGTTTCGCCGATCAAGATGCCCCAGCTGGGCGAGTCCGTCACCGAAGGCACCGTCGACAAGTGGCTCAAGCGCGAAGGCGACTTCGTCAAGCGCGACGAGCCGATCGTCGAGATCGTGACGGACAAGGTCAACGCCGAGATCCCTTCACCCTTCGAAGGGAAGCTCATCAAGATCGCGGTCACCGAGGGGGAGACGGTCCGC
>DASZJK010000152.1:0-2925 GCA_035948155.1 Candidatus Dormiibacterota bacterium | reverse complement strand
GCATGTACGCATCGAGCGAGTGGTCAGGCGACGTCTCGCAGAACTCGGCGATCTTCTCGGCGAACCGGCTGACGTTCGCGGTCGCGGGATACCTCGACTGCTCCATCAGCTCGAAGAAGAGATCGCGCACGTCCAGCTTCTGAGCGATTTCTGCGAACCGCTCGAGCAATGGCTGAAGGGCAGCCGCCGCCGGCCGAGCGAGCGCGACGCCGTCCGATGGGTCGCGCATCACACGCAGCATCGCGATCACGTCCCTTACCTCGGGCCGGTCGAGAAAGCCGTGCCCACCTATCACGACGTGGGGCACTCCACGCGCGGCCATCGCAGCGGCCGCGGGGCGCGCGATCGCATTGGTCCGGCACAGCACAGCGATGGCTGACAGCGACACGCCTGAGTCGACGAGTCGCGCAGCTTCTGCGGCGATCGCCCCGGCCTCGGAAGCGCCGTCATCGAACCGCCAGAGCTCGACCCGAGGCCCGGCGGCCTCAGACCTCAGCTGTTTGGAGAGGCGGTCGCCGTTCTGCGCGATCAGACCGGAAGCCGCCGTCACGATGCGGCGCGAGCTCCGCCGGTTCTTGCCGAGCGTGACCGTCCGCGCGTTCGGGAAGCTGCGCGTGAAGCGGTCCAGGCTCGCCCGCGACGCGCCCCGGAAGCGATAGATCGATTGGTCATCGTCGCCGACGACGAAAGGATCGCCACCCGCCGCACCTCTGGACGCCAGGAGCTCGACCAATCGCTCCTGCGCCAGGTTCAGGTCCTGGTACTCGTCGACGAGGACGTGCGGGTAGCGAGCCGCGTAGCGCTCGAGCACGCCCGGGTTCTTCTCGAACATCCTGACCGTGAGAAGCAGCAGGTCGTCGAAGTCGAGCAGTCGGTGCCTGCGGCACTCCCTGTCGTACGCACGGAACAATCGGACGCACGCGCGCATCAACGCCGAACGCTCGGGGTCTTCGGCCGCGGCGGCCCACGCGGCCAGGCGATCGAACGGAACGAGCTCCTGCTTCATGCGCTCGAGCATCTGCAGGACCGGGGACACGAGGTCGTCCGGGCGCTCGTCGCCCGTAAGCGCCGCATCGCCGATGCCCCACATGAGCTCGCGGGCCAGGATCCAGCGGTCCGCACCCACAACGATTCGGAATCCAGGCTGGACCCCAACCGACCCGCCGTCGTCGCGCAGCCAGCCGAGCGCGATGGAGTGAAACGTCCCGACTGAGGGCGCCGCCGCGTCGGTGAGGGTCTCGATACGCTGTCGCATCTCGTTGGCGGCCCGCTCCGTAAAGGTCATGACGAGGATCGACTCCGGCGACGCGCCGGACGCAACGAGCCGGCGGAATCGCTCGGCGATCACGGCGGTCTTGCCCGTGCCGGCGCCGGCCACGACCCGGACTGGTCCGCCGCCAAGGGCGGCCGCGGCAAGCTGCTCCCGCCCTAGAGGCACGGACGCAGACCCTCGGCGAGAGATTCGGCGATCCAGGTGTGCCCAGATCCGGGTGAAGCGACGAGCAGCGGAGCGAGCGCATCCGTGGATGCGTGAGTGAGCAGCGGAGGACCTACTGGGGCCCCCTCCGGGGGGAGTGGGCCGCCTGGGCGCCGAAGATCCGCCGAGGGCTTCTGCGGCCGCGCCTCCTGCTTCATTGCGGGGTCGGCCGCCCGATCCGCACCCGGAGCGACCGGACCTTTCTTCCGAGCTCCGGCCGGTTGAGGCGGGCGACGATCGTCTCGGAATCGAGCCTCAACTGGTGCGCGAGCGCAGGGCTCGAAGTCGTGACAAGGAGGGTGCCGGCCCTCAGCTCCACCTCGTCACACAAACGTGCCACGTCCGGGCCGAGCAGGAGCCGAAACGCCACCGCCACCTGCATGCCCAGAAGGCGCGCGCCGCCTGGCTGGCGGCGGAGCATGCGCGGCAGGATATTGCCCAATTTATCCACAGGGCGCGATCCTGCCGTTGGAGACGGTCCAGACCATCGCGCGAGCGATGAGATCAGGGGGAAACGGTCCCGCTTCGACCGACGTGATGATCACCTGGCCGCCCGCGGCAACCTCGCCCAGGAGCGCGGCTCTGCGGTCGCCGTCCAGCTCGGACAGCACGTCGTCCAGCAAGAGCACCGGCCTCTCGCCGGTGCGGGACTCGATAACGCGGGCCTCGGCCAGCTTCAGGCTCACCACGGCGGTCCGCTGCTGGCCCTGCGAGGCGAACGAGCGGGCCTCGTGATCGTCGAGCAGAACGAGCAGATCGTCGCGGTGGGGACCCACGCTCGTCGAGCCACGACGGAGATCCTCGCCCCGGGAGTTATGCACAGCTTCGGCGAGGTTTTCCGGAGGGCCGAGATACCTCACCTCGAGGCGCTCGCCGGCTGCGATCTGGGCATGGCACCGGGCCGCTTCGGGTTCGAGCTGGCGAGCGGCTTTGGCGCGGGCGTCAACGATCTGCCGGCTGACCTGGACGAGCTCGGCGTCCCACGCTTCGAGCATGTCCTCGCCTCCCTCCCCAGCCCCGATTCGTTTGAGCAGGCTGTTGCGCTGCTCGAGCACGCGCCGGAGGCCGGCCAGCGACCGCGCGTAGCCAGGCTCGACCTGGACGAGCATCTGGTTGAGGAAGCGGCGGCGCAGCTCAGGGCCGGCTTTGACCAATCCGAGGTCGTCGGGCCAGAACAGCGCCACCCTGAAGTTGCCGGGCAGGTCGACGGCTCGGCGCCTGGCACCGTCGACCTCGATCGTCCGCCGGGTGCGCTCGCCTTCGACGTCGAGCGAGATGCTGATCTCACGCCGGAGAGCCCCGGTCTCGATCTCTCCCTCGATCCTCGACGCCTGGGCGACTGGCCCGACCAGCTCGGACTCACGCCTGGCGCGCGGCGACGAGGATAGAGCCAGCATCGCCACTGCCTCGAGCAGGTTCGTCTTGCCCTGCCCGTTCGCCCCGATGAA
>DASZJK010000151.1:0-3802 GCA_035948155.1 Candidatus Dormiibacterota bacterium | reverse complement strand
GCGAGAGCCGGCGACAGGTCGGTGCGCTGCTCGACCGATTCGGTTTCTATCCATATCTGTCCGGCCGCAACAACCTGCGCGTGGTCGCGCGTTACTGCGGCCTCGGCGATAGTCGGATCGAGCTCGCGCTCGAAGAGGTCGGGATGGCGCGAGATGCGAATCGAAGGTACGGCACCTACTCCCGCGGCATGCAGCAGCGCATCGCGCTCGCGGCGGTGCTCATGAGGGAGCCGGCGGTCGTGATCCTCGACGAGCCGACCAACGGCCTCGACCCGCAAGGCATCCTCGACATGCGCATGCTCGTCCGGGAGATGGCGCAGAGCGGCCGCACCGTGCTGCTCTCGAGTCATCACCTGAGCGAGGTCGAGCAGGTCTGCCAGACCGTCGGTGTCATCAACCAGGGCAGGCTGGTGGTCGAGGGACCGGTGAGCGAGCTCAGAGGCGCGCGTTCGCTGATCGTCAAGGCCGCGCCGATCGAACCAGCCGCGCAGGTCCTGGTCGCGATCGCCGGCGCGGACAGGGTGATTCGCCGCGAGGACTACCTGGTGATGACGCTCGACGGCGTACCGGTGCGCGAGATCAGCCACGCCCTCGCCGCCTCCGGCGTCGACATCCTGGAGCTGCGCCAGCAGGAGCGTTCGCTCGAGGACGTCTTCTTCGAGCTGACGTCTCAGGGGGAGGCGCTGTCGGCATGATCGCGGCGTTTCGCGCTGAGTGGCTGAAGACGACGCGGCGCCCGGCGGTGTGGATCCTGCTCGGCATCCTGCTCGGCGTGCTGGTCTTCTTTGTGTACCTGCCCGGGTGGTGGTTCTTCGCGCATGGACCTCAGGGCTTGCTGCCGGCCGGCACCGACGTTCAGCAGCTGGAGGCCGAGTACTACCCGCGCCTGATCGTTCCCCACTTCCTCAGCACCATGCCCGCACTGATGGGCGCCGCCTGTCTCGCCCTTGGGGTCCTCAGCCTCGGGAGTGACTACGCGTGGGGTGCGTTCCACACCATCACGTCGCTGCCGCCGGGTCGTCTCGCGTCTCTCGCTGGAAGGCTGACCGTCCTCGCCGCGGTCATCCTCGCGCTGGATGTCCTTCTCTGGGCGGTCGCCGGGGCGCTTGCCCTGACCTTCGCGTGGATCGACGGCGCTTCCCTGGCCGGTCCACCACTTCAGCAGCTCATCGCCGCCATCGCGACGACGTGGCTCATCTGCTCGATGTGGTGCAGCTTCGGCATCGTGCTGGCGGCCGCGTTTCGCCAGTCGGTCGTGCCGCTCGCGGTCGGGCTGCTCTACATGCTGGTCATCGAAGGCCTGGTCTTCAACCTGCTGGGCAGCATGGGCAGCAACCTGTTTCGCGACCTGGAGAAGCTCCTGCCTGGCCCCAACGCTGGGGCCCTCGTCCAGGCCTTCGGCCACGGCTACATCCCTGCGGGGGTCCAGGTTCCGACGGCGCTCGTCGGGGCCTGGCAGGCGGTCGCGGCGGTGGCGGCTTACCTGCTGCTGTTCTGCACCGGGACGGCCCACTTCGTGCGCCGTCGGGACCTGACCTGAGGGTCGGCTCGATCGCGTCGGTGTGCCACCGCAAGAATCGGAGCGGCGCCATGAACGAGGGCACGCCCGAAGGGTCGTAGCGGCCGCGCTGATCGCGCTGGGTCTCGTCATCGCCACCGGCGCGGTCGTGCTCCAGGGGGCGTACTGGATCGCATTCTTGGCGCTCCTCATCACGTCGCTGGCCGCCGCGTACGCAGGCCGGAACGCTTAGTCGATTACTTAACGATCAGCCCCCATAATTCTTCGTACAGGTGGGGGGCTGGCTCCGCGAGGCGACGGTCTGGCAGCGCGTCGGCCGGCTCGTGCCCCTCTCCTGGATCCTCATCCTGGTCTGGCCGCTGCTTCTCTTGCTCAGCCGCGGACTGACCCCGGGCGAGCTGGTGACTTCTCTGATCGGCCTTGCGTCGTTCGCGATCGTGTGGGCGTGGTTCTGGCTCGACGTTCGAGCTGGAAGCGACGCATCGATCACCGCGGGGGTCCTCGTCGCGCTGACTGTGCTGGGCGTCGCCCTGACCTTCAGCGAGCCGCGGGTCTGGCACGACGGCCTGCTGGGTTACTGCATGGTCGTGGCCGCGGTCTGGCCGACCTGGCGGCCGGCGGCGGTAGCCGTCCCCCTGGTGGCGCTCGTGATCTTTCTTGCCGAGGCGGCGACCGGGACAGGCACGATCAATGCTTTCGGCGTGGCGTTGGTCTGGCTCTTTCTGGGCTTCGGTTTCGTCGCCGTCCAGAACTTGCTGCGTGAGAACTTCCAGCTGAACTCTGCGCAGATGAAGGCCGCGCGCTCCGCGCCCGCGGCCGAGCCGATGGCTCTGTCGCCGCGGCAGCGCGAGATCATGCACCTGGTCGTGACCGGCCTCTCGGACAAGGAGATCGCCGCGCGGCTCCAGGTGTCGCCGCACACCGTGCGGACGCACCTGCAGCGTCTTTACGCTCAGCACGGGCTGCGCAACCGAGCGGAAGCCGCCGCCAACTGGACAAAGCGTGTCCCTCAAAATGACGACACGGCAAATCGCGAATTGAACGTTCTCTGAGCCTGCGGTTCCATGGGCGGCATCCCCATGGCAGTCAGATTCAGTCCCCGTCAGTCCGAGATCGTGAGCCTCATCGCGTCGGGATACTCCGACAAGCAGATCGCCATCGCGCTTGGGGTTTCACAGCGGACCGTGCGCACGCAGCTCGAGCGCCTGTACATGGCGAACGGCTTGCACAGCCGCGCCCAGGCCGTGCACGTCTGGGCTCTGAACCAGGCCCCTACTTAGTTCCCGTCCCGTCCCCGATCGCGGCCTGCGCCGCCGCCAGCCGCGCTACCGGGAGGCGGAACGGGCTGCACGACACGTAGTTCAGGCCCAGCCGATGGCAGAGGTGGATCGAGTCGGGGTCTCCCCCATGCTCGCCGCAGATCCCGACCTCGAGGTCCTTGCGCGTCTTGCGTCCTTCGGTGACCGCGATCGCCATGAGGCGGCCGACGCCCTTCTCGTCGATGGTCTCGAACGGGTTGCGCGGAAGGATCTTCTGCTCGAGGTAGCGCACGATGAATGCGCGCTCGGCGTCGTCGCGGCTGAAGCCAAACGTGGTCTGCGTGAGGTCGTTGGTGCCGAACGAGAAGAACTCCGCCTCCTCGGCGATCTCGCCGGCGGTCAGCGCCGCGCGCGGGATCTCGATCATCGTGCCGAACTTGTAGGGCACGCGGATCCCCGCCTCCTTCTGGACCGCCTCCGCGACCGGCTTCAGCTCCGCGTGCACCGCGCGCAGCTCGGCGACCGTTCCGGCCAGCGGGATCATGATCTCCGGGCGGGCGTCGACCTTTTTCCTTCGGAGGTTGGTCGCGGCTTCCATGATCGCCCGCACCTGCATGCGCGGAATCTCGGGATAGAGGATGGACAGCCGCACTCCGCGCAGCCCGAGCATCGGGTTGGCCTCGTGCAGCTCCTCGACGCGCGCGAGGACCTTCTCGGCCTCGGCCAGGCGCGTGGGGTTCTCGCCAGTGTCCTTCAGGTGCGTCGTCTCCCGGATCAGGTCCTCGAGGCTCGGCAGGAACTCGTGCAGCGGCGGGTCGATGAGCCGGATGATCACCGGCAGCCCAGCCATCTCTTTGAAGATGCCCTCGAAGTCGCCACGCTGGATCGGCAGCAGCTTGGCCAGCTGCTTCTCGCGCTCCTCGGTGGTGCCGGCCATGATCATCGCCTGGACGATCGGGAGCCGGTCCTGCTCCATGAACATGTGCTCGGTCCGGCACAGCCCGACGCCCTGCGCGCCGTTCTC
>DASZJK010000150.1:0-3101 GCA_035948155.1 Candidatus Dormiibacterota bacterium | reverse complement strand
GTGCTTCCCCTGAAGGCCGTGATCCTCAACTTCCTGTCGATCGGCGCGTCGTTCGGCGCGCTGGTGTTCATCTTCCAGCAGGGACATTTCTCGAACATCCTCGGATTCACCCCGCAGTCGCTCGACCCGAGCATCCCGGTGATTCTCTTCTCGATCGTGTTCGGCCTTTCGATGGACTACGAGGTGCTGCTCGTCAGCCGCATGCACGAGGAATACGTGCGCCTCGGCGACAACACCGCGGCCGTGGCGAGCGGGCTCGAGCGGACCGGACGGCTGATCACAGGCGCTGCCGCGGTCATGTTCGTGGTGTTCATGGCCTTCGGCCTCGCCGAGGTCGTGATCATCAAGGCCATCGGCATCGGGCTGGCGATCGCGGTGGCGATCGACGCGACGATTGTGCGCACGCTGGTCGTGCCCGCGGTCATGCGGCTGCTCGGCGATGTGAACTGGTGGGCGCCGCGGCCGCTGCGCTTGCTCTATGAGCGGATCGGCATCGGCGACCTCGGCGTCGAACCCGTCCAGCGGCAGATGCCGGCGGTCCCCGTCGTCAAGGCCCCGGAGGAGGTCGCCGTTTAGGGGCTCAATTACAGGGAACCTGGAGCAGCGACGCTAAACAGTCCGGCCGATGCCCGGATAGTCAACGCAGAGGCCATCCTGGTCGAAAGTCAGGTCGGCGATGAAGTTGCGGGACGAGGACTCATACCTGACGATCGAAAACTTTGCGGACTTGCGCAGGAACCGATAGCGCTGAACGCTCGGGATCACGCGTAGGTCCGGCACCGAGACCCACGCCATCAGGAACTCGTACGGGCCGCCTCCGTCGAGGAGTCCGTGGCGAAGGACCGGCATCGTGTTCGTCAGAGGCGAAAACGCTAGATCGCAGTCAAGGGCGCCCCTGACGGCGCTCATTTCACTGACGACTCCGGCACTGAGCCACCGACCCGATCGCAAGCGCGTCAAGTCGAGTCTCCTCCGCCAGCCGTCACCCCGGGCTGCGACAGTAAGTCGCTTGGTCACGAACTCCGGGCCGGTATCCAGCCTGTAGTCGAGGCGATACCCAGAGGGCGACGAACCGATCGCGGTGCCGGACGCGCTGAGGCCGTCACGAGAAATGCTGACCGACGCGAACTCAGCCCCGGCCGGATCGCTCTTGGTCCATACGATGGATCTGCGCGCCACCGCCGCCAAGTTAACCGACGCAGCAACGGCCTGGCGCGCCAGGGGCCAGACCAAACTCGCGAATGCCGGCAATCGCCGCATTCACGGGTCCCCCAAACGCGCGAGCGCCGGCAATCGCGTGAAATCAGGACTTCCTTAACGGTGCCGCAATGGTTCCGAAGGCCATTCCGACGCATAATCGCGTCGTGCCCACCCCGTCGTCCGACGACGCCTTCGCGGAGGTCAAGGCCAAGGTCGACCTGGTCAAGGTCGTTCAGGAGCACGTCCGCCTCACCAAGAAGAACCGCGATTTCGTCGGCCTCTGCCCGTTCCACCAGGAGGACACGCCCAGCTTCACGGTCCATCCCGACCGTCAGTTCTGGTACTGCTTCGGCTGCGGCCGCTCCGGCGACGTCTTCACCTTCGTCGAGCTGATCGAGAAAACCGACAAGCGAGGCGCGCTGCAGATGCTGGCCGAGCGGGCCGGGGTCGAGCTGCAGAAGCTCAGCCCCGATCAGAAGCAGCGCGCGGACGTGCGCAAGCGAGTGCTCGAGATGCTCAAGCTCGCGGCACAGTACTACGAGTACGTGCTGTGGAAGCTGCCGGCGGGAGAACCCGGCCGCAAGCTCCTGGAGTCGCGCCACGTCGGTGAGGAGACGGCCCGCAGGTTCCAGCTCGGCTACGCGCCGGCCGGCCGTGGATTTGCCGAGTACCTGAGGGCCAAAAAGCGCTCGCTGGCCGACGCCCAGGAAGCGGGCCTCATGCGGCGCGACGGCACCGACTTCTTCGCCGAGCGTCTTGTGATCCCGATCCGCGACGAGCGCGGCCAGACCGTCGCCTTCACCGCCCGGACCGTCAGGCAGGACGAGCCGCGCAAGTACATCAACTCCCCGGAAACTCCCGCATACATAAAAGGAAGGGTGCTGTTCGGCCTCGATCTGGCCCGGGATTCCATCGCCCGCCAGGGCACTGCGGTATTGACAGAAGGGCAGTTCGACGTAATCACGTGCCACCACTTCGGCGTTACCAATGCCGTGGCCAGCTCCGGAACCGCGCTGACCGACGATCAGCTGCGCCTGCTCAAACGCTTCACGGACGAGGTGCTCCTGGTGTTCGACGCCGACCGTGCCGGCCGCGAGGCGGCGAGAAAGGCGTCGGTGCTCGCGGCCCAGCATGGGATGCGCAGCCGCGTCGCGACGATCCCGGACGCCAAGGACCCCGACGAGTTCTTGCGTGCCGGCGGCCACGAGGCCCCAGCCCGCTGGCAGGAGGTCGTCGACAGGGCTCCGTCAGGATTCGAAGCTGGCGTGGCCGAGTACTCAGCCGGCCTCAATCCCAGCAACTCCAACCAGGTCGAGCAGGTGGGAGGGAGGCTGCGCGAGTGGATCCGCCAGTTCCCGCCGAACCTCCACGAGGCCTACGCCGAGCTCGCCGAGCGCAAGACCGGCATCTCGCGGCATCTGCTCCTGCGCGATCCGGAACCAGGCCCGGCGAAGGCGCCGGTCGCCAACGGCTCGCGCGCTGCCGGCCCGCCCAAGAAGATGACCCCAAGCCGCTATCTCGTACAGTTGCTTGCCGTCCGTCCGGCCGCCGTCGATCGCGTGCGGCTGATGCTCACCGCGCAGGAGCTGGACGAGGACGTTCGCGACATTTTCATCCGTATGCTGGACAGCTACGGGCGCGGCGGGCCAACCGGGCTCGAGGCCGATCTAGCCGGCTATCCAGCGGAGGAGCAAGACCTGATCAGACGGGCATGGGCGGCGCCGCCGCCTAACGTGGATGACGAGGTGGCAATCGAGCTTGCGGAAAGAATCCGCCTGGAACACATGAAGGGTATGCACAGTGGGATAATCCGCCAGCTATCCGAGGCCGAAAGGGGCCGGGACTCGGAGTCGGTGGCGCGCTTGGAGTCGGAAGCCAGGGAACTGGCCCGCGCCATCACT
>DASZJK010000149.1:0-2740 GCA_035948155.1 Candidatus Dormiibacterota bacterium | reverse complement strand
GAGAAGCCCGGCATCGCCGAGGTCCATGTCGCCAAGCACCGCAACGGCCCCACAGGCACCATCGAGCTCAAGTTCCGCCGCGACCACACCCGGTTCTACAACCTGGAAACGAGGCGACCCGAGCCCGGAACCGAATAAGCGGCAAGATAGACGACCGCATGGTCATCATCCTGGTCGGCGGCCAGTGGGGGGACGAGGGCAAAGGCAAGGTCATCGATTACCTCGCCGCCAAGGCCGACATGGTCATCCGCTCGCAAGGGGGCAACAACGCCGGGCACACGGTCATCACCGAGCACGGCGAGTTCAAATTCCAGCTCATCCCGAGCGGGATCCTCTACCCGCACTGCCAGTGCATCATCGGCAACGGCGTCGTGGTCGACCCGATCGTGCTGCTCAAGGAGATCGCGCAGCTCAGGGAACGAAACATCGAGCCCGAAAACCTCATCGTCAGCGAGCGCGCGCACATGGTCATGCGCTACCACCCGCTCTTCGACCAGCTCGAGGAGGAGGTGCGCGGCGACGACCGTCTCGGTACGACCTGGCGCGGGATCGGCCCCGCCTACGCGGACAAGATAAGAAGGATCGGCTTTCGCATCGGCGACCTGCAGAAGGAGGCTTTCCTGCGCAAGAAGCTCGCCTTCGTCGTCGACCAGGTGAAGAACCCGATTCTCGAAAAGCTCTACGCCCAACCCGCCTACGACTGGGAGGCGATGCTCGACGAGTACCTCCGGTACGCGAAAGAGCTCGACCCTTACATCAAGGACACCTTCCCGATCATCCAGCAGGCGCTGGACGGCAACAAGAAGATCCTGCTCGAGGGCGCTCAGGCCACGATGCTCGACCTTGACTTCGGCACATATCCGTACGTCACGAGCTCGAATCCAACCGCGGGTGGGGCGCTGACCGGCAGCGGGATCCCGCCAACCAGGGTCGACCTGACGATCGGCGTCTTCAAGGCGTACACCTCTCGCGTCGGCTACGGCCCGTTCCCATCCGAGCTCACAAATGAGGTGGGCGACCAGATAAGAGAGCGCGGTCACGAGTTCGGGACGGTCACCGGCCGGCCGCGCCGGATCGGCTGGTTCGACGCCGCCGTCGCCCGGTACGCAACCAGGCTCAATGGCGTCGGCGTCGCCGCGCTGATGCGCCTGGACATCCTCGACGACCAGCCGCAGTTGAAGATCTGCACCGGCTACGACTTCAGAGGCACCCGTTACGACCACCCCATCGCCAACATCTCCCACTACAAGCACTGCACGCCCATCTACGAGGAGATGCCTGGATGGCAGGAGGAGATCGGCGCGGCCAGGTGCTGGGACGACCTGCCGAAAAACTGCCGCGACTACGTCGAACGCGTCGGCGAGCTGGTCGGCGCACCGATCCAACTCGTCGGGACGGGCCCACGCCGCGACCAGTTCGTCACTCGGGGACGCGAGCTGTTCGATTGAGTTCCGTCGAGGTCTCGTGGCCCCAGGTCCACGCATTTCGGCTCCATCGGCATCACCTCAACGGCAGGGCCCCGAAGAAAGACCTGGCAAACGTCGTCGGCGACATCGGCGGGGTCCAGGCGCAGGTCATGTCCGCCGCCGAGCTTCAGGTCGCTGTCCGCGTGGACTGCAAGGTCGAGGATGTAAGAGACGCGCTGTGGAAGGACCGCAGCCTCGTCAAGACCTGGCTGATGCGCGGCACCCTGCACCTCGCGAGTTCCGACGACCTGCCTCTCTACATCGGCGCGATGAGCTCGCTGTGGAAATCGCAGATGAGGCCGTCGTGGCTCGAGTTCATGCAGACGACGGAGGCGCAGTTCTGGAAGATCGTCGAGGAGGTCGGCTCGGCACTCGATGGCGAGCCGCTGACGCGTGGAGAGCTCATCGCCATTGTTGGTAAGGGCAAGTCTGAGCGCGTACGCCAGCTGCTCGGCTCCGGTTGGGGCGGAATGCTCAAGCCCGCCGCCCGCAACGGGCTCCTTTGCTTCGGCCCCAACCGGGGCCAGAGCGTCACTTTCGTCCGGCCTGAGAAGTGGCTGCCCTCGTGGCGTCGCGTCGACGAGCACGAAGCCGTGGCCGCGATCGCCCGGCGCTACCTCAGCGCGTACGGCCCCGCGACGAAGGTGGACTTCGCGCGGTGGTGGGGCGCCTGGCCCGGCGTTGCCAACGCCGCATGGTCCGCCTTGAATGACGAGCTCGTGAGCGTTTCCGTCGACAGAGCGAGCATGCAGATCCTGGAGAAAGACATCGATTTCCTGCGCAAGGCGAGCATCGACGAGCCGGTGCTGATGCTGCCGAGCTTCGACACGTATCTAATGGGCTACGCCAAGCGCGATCATCTGGTCGACCGCGCATTCGCGTCGCGTGTGAGCCGCACGGCAGGCTGGATCTCCTCATGCATCCTCCGCAACGGCGAGGCGATCGGCACCTGGACGCACGCGCTCAAGAACGGGACGTTCCAGGTCACGGTGACACCGTTTGGGCGCATGAGCGGGTCGGTCAAGTCGGAGGTCAAAAAGCGCGCCCGCACGATCGGCGATGCGTTGAGCGCCGAAAAGACCGACGTGAAGTTTGACTAGGACGCGCGGGAGATGGTCTTGACGACGCGAAGATTCGCTTCGCGCTGACGCAGCCGGCGCGTTCGCTTCCAGCGCTCGAGCGCCAGCGAACCGGCCCAGTAGACGATCACCAGCACAGCCATCACGGCCTGCACCGCAGCGACCGTGAAGAACGCCGCCTCGATGCCGTAGCCG
>DASZJK010000148.1:0-4690 GCA_035948155.1 Candidatus Dormiibacterota bacterium | reverse complement strand
GTTACCGCGAAGACGACGCAGTCGGCGATGTCCGCGGGCGTGAGGGGCTTGATCCCCACGTAAGGCTCTTTCGCCGCTTTGCGGTCCCCGTGGAACCGCACCAGGCTGAACTCGGTCTCGACCAGCCCCGGCGCGATCTCGGTGACGCGGATCGGCTCGCCATTCAACTCCAGGCGAAGGGTGCGGCTGATCGCCCGGACCGCGTGCTTGGCGGCCGTGTACCCGGCGCCGCCTTTGTAGGTTTCGAAGCCCGCGATCGATCCGATGTTGACGACGTGGCCGTGGCGCGCCTTTCGCAGCAAGGGCAGGCACGCGCGCGTCATCCACATGAGGCCGAGCACGTTTGTCTTCCACATCCCGATCCATTCGTCGTCGATCGCCTTCTCGATCGGGTTGAGGCCCAGCGCGCCGCCGGCGTTGTTGACCAGGACGTCGATGCGACCGAAGCGACGCTTGATCTCCCCAACGAAGTCGTTGACGCTTTGCTCATCTGTGACGTCGAGGCGCATGGCGACGCCTTCTTCACCGGCGACACGCGCGAGCCGCTCGACGCGGCGCGCGCCAACGACGATCCGGTAACCATGACGGCCGAGCGCGATCGCTGTGGCCGCGCCGATGCCGGATGATGCCCCTGTGACGACTGCGATGGGCGTCATTTGGTCGCTCCCCAGGTCAAGCGATGCAAATAGGATCTCGTCCAAGCGTAACCTAGAGAAAATGCTCGACGCGATCGTCGCGCTCGTCGTGGTCTTGCTCGTAGTGACGGGCGTCTTCGTGATCCTCGGCCCACGCAACGTCTGGCGTCGCGTCTCTTCTCTGCGCCGGCCGGGGACGCCGGTTCTGAACGAACCCCGACGTCCGCGAGAAGGCGGCGCGCTCAACCCAAAGACGCAGCGTGTCGTCGTTGCGGCCGGCCGGCTCGCGAACTGGATGCGATCGCACGGGCACGACGACGTCGCCCGGGACATCCGCGGCGCGGCGGCACGGCTGAACGGCAACGAAGCCGCCGGTCTGTACGCGCTGCAGACGACGCTTCGCCGTATCCGCGTGGTCAACATCACCGACGTGGCGGCGCAAGAGCGCCTGCGAGCTCTTATCGCCGACCTGCGCACCGCCGTCGACGACCGATTCGAGCAGCTCGAGCTTCTGCCCTTCAAGCGACCCTGAACGAAAGACGACGGGTCAGCTCGGGGTCACCCTTCGAAGCCAGGATCGGCTTCTGCCGTGCGATCCGCGTGGGCGACCGAGTCATCGTGTCGGGGACTGCGCCGGTCTGGCCCGACGGCTCCATCGACCACGACGCCTACGCCCAGGCGAAGCGGTGCTTCGAGATCATCGAGGCGGCCCTGACCGAGCTCGGCGCTCGCATGGAGCACGTGGTTCGTACGCGCATGTACGTCACCGGCGTGGCGTGGGTCGACCCGGTCTCCAAGGCCCACGCAGAGGCGCTCGGCGACGTTCGTCCGGCGGCGACGATGGTCATCGCCGACCTTCTGAACGAGCAGTGGAAGGTCGAGATCGAGGCTGAGGCGGTTATTCCTTAGCTTTGGGCTTGGGGCCTTTGCCCGACTCGATGTACCGCTTCAACGACTCCATGTTCTTGTGGATCCCCGCCGCGTACTGGGGCCCGAGCAGCCCTCCCGCGAACCGCAGCAGGCCCGTGAGCTCGTAGTCCATCTCGTAGGTGAGCCGAGTCGAGCCATCCCTGCGCAGCGTGTAGGTGTACGTCCATTTGCCTTTCAGCGGGCCCTTGATGAAGCGGCCCGCGCACTTCCTGGGCTTGTGGTAAATGTCCTGCTCGACCTCGAGCGTGACCCTCGTGCCGGGAAGGGCGAGGTGGTAGCGATAGCGCGTGCCTTTGCCCGGCGGACCTTCGTCGAGCTTCTCGACCCTCTCGAGGTACGTCGTCCACTTCGGGGCGTTCCTGACGTCCTCCGCGACGACGGCCCACACCCGTTCGGGTGGCGCGTCGATGTCGATCTGCTCGCGGATATTGGCCACATTGCGATGATCGCATCATCGTGATGAATGCCTGAGGCCGCCTCGGCGCGAGTGTTGGGCGCGCTGCGCCACCGCAACTACCGGCTCTTCTTCACCGGCCAGATCGTCTCGACCGTCGGCACGTGGATGCAGAGCGTCGCGATGCCGTGGCTCGCGCTGGAGCTGACGCACAGCGGCGTTCTGGTCGGCCTGGTGCTCGCCGCCCAGTTCACGCCGATCCTCGTGGCCGGCCAGTTCGGCGGGATCGTCGCGGACCGCTTTCACAAACGCAACGTCCTGCTCACCACACAGACCGCCTTCACGGTTCCGCCGTTCGTGCTGTTCGTCCTGACCGCGACGGGGCACGCGCAGTACTGGATGGTCATCGTCGCGGCGCTCGCCGCCGGGATCATCAACGTTTTCGACGTTCCTGCGAGGCAAGCGTTCATCGTCGAGATGGTCGGCAAGCGGGACCTGACCAACGCCATAGCGTTGAACTCCTCGGTGTTCAACGCCTCCGCGGTCGTCGGGCCATCGCTGGCCGGCCTGGTGATCGCGTTGGTCGGCGTACCGCTGTGCTTCCTGGCGAACTCCGTGAGCTATCTGGCCGCGATCGTCGCGCTTCTCCTCATGCGCGACCTTCCCCGTCGTGAGCCGCCCGCGCACGAGGCACGGTTCTTCGCCCACCTCGCCGAGGGCGCCACCTACGCGCGCAGCACACCCGTGGTCGGTGGACTGCTGGTGACCGTGGCCGTCTTTTCGCTTTTCGCGATGAACCGTTCGACGCTGCTGCCGCTCTTTGCCGACCAGGTGCTGCGCGTGGGCGCGCAGGGGTTCGGTTTCCTGCTCGCCGCGATGGGACTCGGCGCTGTCGGCGGCGCCTTGACCCTGGCTTTCTTTCCCGAGCTCGGCGCCAATCCACGACGCCAGCTCTGGATGACGGCGATCTGGGTAGCCGCCTTGCTGGAGTTCTCGTTGTCGCGGCTTTTCGTGATGTCGCTGGTAACGCTGTTCGTGGCCGGCTACTGCCAGATCTCGTTCCTCGCCACCACGAACAGCCGTCTGCAGACAATCACGCCCGACCACCTTCGGGGTCGGGTCATGGCGCTCTACTTGCAGGCGTTCGCCGGAATGAGTCCCATCGGCAACGTGCAGGCCGGCGTGCTCGCGACGCTGTTCGGGGCGCCGTGGTCGATGGCGATCGGCGCGCTCATCGCGGGGATGGCTTTAGTCGTGATCTCGCTGGTCACGCCCGAGGTGTTCGGTCAGCCCAAGAAGACCTCGAGCAGCGAGGCGACCGCCAGCGCCGGCACCAGCCAGCGCAGCGCGCGCACGTAGTCGGCGAAGGCGCCGATCACCCGCGATGTCCACCCGCCGCGCGCGTCCATGTGGATCGCCGTCGCGCCGATCTGGATCACCAGCCCTCCAGCGATGATCGCGGCCGGAACCTCGACCAGCCCGTTGGGCACGATCCCCGTGAGCGCAAGGCTCCACGACGAAAGCGCGGCCGCGAACCCGAGCAGGAACCCCGGCGCAAACGTGAGAAGGAATCCGCTCAGTCCGGCGGTCGTGATCGCCAGCGCGCCGACCAGGATGAAGGCGAGGACGTTGTGGCTGAAGATAGCCGCGGCCTCGTAGAGCGGCCCGCCGTCGCCGGTGGACCTGACCAGGCTCGAGAGCACGGGCTTCACGACCGCCGATGGAATCGCGCTCGAAACGCCCGCGAGGTAGCCGGCGGCGGCGCCCAGAGGAAAGCCGAGCGCCGCGATCAGCATCGGCACTCGCCGCATCCACAGCAATTGCAGAAAACCAGGCCTTGTGTCGAAGCTCGTCATGAGCGCCCGCACCGCGCGCCGGAACGGATGGCGCAGCCCGACGTCGCGCGCCAGCAGCGCTTCACGCGAGAAGCCGCTGAAGCCCATGCGAAGCAGCGCGACCGCGACAACGATCATCAGCAGGGCGAACGCCCAGAGGATCTCTGCGCGGCCGAGCAGGATGAGCGCCGCCTCCACCTGGAGGACGACGGACATCGGCAGGATGATGAACGAGGCCATCACGTTGGCTGCGCGCATGGTGCGCGCGTTGAGGCTGATGATCACCGCACCCGCGACCATCGCCCCGACCTGGCAGATTGTCGAGAGCGCCAGTGCGAGGAGGATCGCCAGCGGGAAGTAGCCGAGCCCGGGGAAGGTGACAAGGCAGTACACGAGCAGCCCGCCGTAGCAAAGCGTCAGCGAGACTGCAAGCACGGCCACGACCTTGCCCGCGTAGATCTCCGCTTCGCGCAGCGGCGTCGAAAGCAGCACCTCCAGCGTCGTGCGTTCGCGCTCGCCGACGAAGGACTCGAGCGCGAGCACGAGCGAGAAGCTCGCAGGGATGAAGACCACGAAGAACGCGCCCACGAGGGCGAGCCTGTTGACCACCGCCGTTCCGCCGCCGAAGACCGCCAGGGCGCGCACGCCGGAGCCGGCTGCGATCGGAATCGCAAGCGTCAGTCCGACCATCGCCACGATGAGCCTCAGCTCGCTGACCGCGTCCCTAAGGTCGCGCCGGGCAACAAGGGCGGCTTTACGCCGATCGAGTTGCGGCCAGCTCATGCTCTTGATTCTCTCCATGGTTGCCGACGATCGCGAGGTAGATGTCCTGCAGGGTCGGCAGCTCGCGGATCTCCTGACGTGTCTTGAGACCCGACTCGCGGCGAAGCTCGTCG
>DASZJK010000147.1:0-1632 GCA_035948155.1 Candidatus Dormiibacterota bacterium | reverse complement strand
CCGTAAAACCTTGACGCCTCGCCGGCGCTCTGAGCTCTATCGCGTTGCCGTGGGCCTGGCGGCCATCGCCTTCTGTGCCGCCAATGTGAAGGGACTGTCGGCGGGCCACCCCGATGGGTGGCTCGTCGGCGTGCTGGCTCTCGCCGGCATCCTGGCCCTCGAGTTCCCGCTCCACGCGAGCATCAACGAGAAGCTCAGCGTCGCCTCAGCCGTCTTCTTCGCCGCGGTGCTGCTGCTTCCGATGTGGCAGGCCGCGGCGCTCGTCGGCGGCCTGCAGGCGGCCGACCTCTGCATCGCGGCGCTGCGCCGCACGCTCGCGTCTCGTGAGACCCCGCCGCTGCGAGCGGTCGCCATCAATGTCGTCTTCAACGGTGGGCAGGCGTACCTGTCGACCCTCGCGGCCGGTTGGCTGCTCGCGAGCGGCGGCGTGTCCGCGCGCAACGGACTGTCGGGACCGCAGGACGTCGCGGTGGTCGCGGCCGCCGCGGTCGTCATGTACTGCCTGAACCTTGTGCTGGTCGCAATCGCCAAGGCGCTGATGACGTCGCGCCATCCGATTCACCTGTTCTTCGATACGCAGCGGATCGCGTACGTTCAATTCGCGAGCCTGTACGTCCTCGGTGCCGTCACCGCGTTTGCGACGGTCCGCGTCGTCTGGATACCGGTGGTCGCAGTCGTGCCGGCCTTCCTCGTGTACCACTCGCTCCGTCAGCGCGTCGAGATGCGGCGCGACGCGATGCGCGCGATGGAGCGGATGGCGGAGGAGGTCGACCGGCGGGATCCCTACACCTTCAACCACTCGCAGCGCGTCGCGGTCTACAGCCATGCGATCGCGCGCAAGCTTGGTCTCAGCGCCGCGGACGTGGACCTGCTCGAGCTCGCGGCGAAGGTGCACGACATCGGCAAGATCAGGATCCCCGACTCCATCCTCTTGAAGCCGGCGAAGCTCACCGACGCGGAGCGCCGCGTGATGGAGAGGCATCCGCGGTTGGGTTTCGACATCCTCAAGCCCTTCTCGGAGTACGCCAAGGTGCTCGACCTCGTCCTCACGCACCACGAGCGGTACGACGGCCGGGGATATCCCAACGGCGTGGTCGGGCGGCGCCTCATGCTGATCGCGCAGGTGATCCCGGTCGCGGATTCGCTGGACGCGATGACGAGCGCTCGGGCGTACCGCGGCGCGCGCAGCTGGGACTCCGCGATGGAGGAGCTGCGGCGGGGCGCCGGGACGCAGTGGAACCCGCAGGTGGTGGAGGCCGCGATCGCGGTGCTCGCACCGAAGCAGAGCCCGGAGCCGGCTCGGATGGCCGCGGCAGCTTCGGCCTAGGGACTCTAGGGCTTTACCGGACCGAATTTCAGGTCGTGCTTCTCGCCGGGGGCGAGAAAGTTCATCAGCTGTGAAGACTCTGCCTCGATGGCGGCGCGCTCGGCCTTCGTGAGCGGGTTGACGAAGGGCGAGATTTCGAGCGTGGACTTGCGCGGCACCCACATCGCACGGACGAAGCCATCGACCAGGACCGCGCCCTGCATCACTCCGTTGCTGCTGAACATGCCGAGGTGACGTCCGGCGGGCATGATCCGCACGCGGTCGGCGTGCGCGAGGAGGATGTTGTCGAAGTCGGGGATCAGGCG
>DASZJK010000146.1:0-6615 GCA_035948155.1 Candidatus Dormiibacterota bacterium | reverse complement strand
GGCGAAGGCACGGCGGCCAGGGTCGTGGATTTGGCCGGTGTCTTGGCGGTGGTGCCGCACTGGCCGGTGCAGGCCGAGGCGACCAGCAACAGACCGATGATGGAGGTCCACCTTCCGTTCACCACTTCGCGACGCACGTAGAGCGCCGGGAAGTGTAAGTCCCTAAGGCGTCAATCGAGACTTATAGCGTCGCGAAGTTTGTCGAAGAATCCCTTCGACACTTTTTCAGGCTTTCCGGTCAGTCCGCCGACCTTGCGCAGCAGCGCTTTCTGCTCGGGGTTCAGGTCTTTGGGGACGACGACCTGCACCACGACGTACTGATCGCCCCGCCTTCCGCCCCGGACGTCAGGCATGCCCCGGCCCGCCAGGCGGAACGACTGCCCGTTCTGAGTGCCGGCGGGAATCGCGATCTCGACCGCGCCGTCAAGCGTCGGAATCTCGATCCGATCACCCAGCGCCGCCTGCACCATGTTGACGCGCAGCTCGAACACGACGTCATGCTCATGACGCGCGAGGTTGGCGTGCGGCTTGACGCGGAGCACGACGTAGAGATCGCCCGGCGGACCGCCGCGAACCCCTGCTTCGCCCTCGCCGCTGATGCGGATCTGTGAGCCGGTGTCGACTCCGGCAGGGACGTTGACCGCGAGCCGCTTGCTCTTCTGCACGCGTCCCTGGCCGCGGCACTGGTGACACGGATCCTTAAGGATCCGCCCCGCGCCGCCGCATGTTGGGCATGTCACGGTGGTGACCACCTGGCCGAAGAAGGACTGCGCCGCGCGACGGATCTGGCCGGCGCCGCCGCACCCCGGGCACGTGTCCTGGCCGGTTCCAGGCTCGGCGCCGCTGCCCGCGCAGCGATCGCACGTCGCGGCGCTCGCGACGTCGATCTGCTTCTCGACGCCGGTAAACGCTTCCTCGAACGTGATTGTCATGTCGTAGCGAAGGTCGTCACCGCGGTTGCTGCGCTCGCGCCGCCCGCGGCCGCCGAAACCGCCGCCGAAGAACGTGTCGAAGATGTCCGCGAAGGGCATGTCGGAGAAGTCGACCGCGGGGCCGCCCGCACCAACAGCGGAGTGTCCGAACAGGTCGTAGCTCCGCCGGCGCTCAGGGTCCGAGAGGACGGCGTAAGCCTCGCTCGCCTCCTTGAACCGCTCGTGGGCCGCGCCGTCGTCGGGATGACGGTCGGGGTGTGAATCCATCGCGATCTTCCGGAAGGCGACCTTGAGCTCTTCGCCGGTGCACTGGCGGCTCACGCCAAGCACCTCGTAGTAGTCGCGCTTTATCGCCACGCGCCCTTATTCGTTTTCGGAGGTGAGCTCAGGGCGCCGCGCGACCTTGACCAGCGCCGGCCGAACGACGCGGTCGCGGATCCGATATCCACGCCGGAGCTCGGAGACGACGGTGTCCTCGGGATGCTCGGTCGACTCTTCGTGGCCGACCGCCTCGTGCATCTTCGGGTCGAACCGCGCGCCCACCGACTCGATCGGCTGAAGCCCATGCGTGCCGAGCGCGTCTTCCAGCTTGCGGACGCTCAGCTCGAGACCCTTCACCCACGACTCGTCCATGCCCGCGGGCTTGTGCTCGAGCACGTTCTGCAGGTCGTCGAGGACCGGCAGCAGCCGCGAGATCAGCTCCGCGGACGCGTGCTGGATCGTCTCGATCTGCTCCTGCCGCGTGCGCTTTTTGTAGTTGTCAAAGTCGGCGGCCAGGCGGAGGTACTTGTCCCTGGTCTCGGCCAGCTCGGACTCGAGCTCGGCGATCTTGCCCTGGTAGAGCGCCACGGTGGGGTCCGACTGCTCGCTCTCGGGTGGCTCGTGCGAATGCTTCCGGGTCGTCATCGAACTGTAGATACCGCGTCGGGCACCGGCATCAAACTCCCAGCGGGCCGCTGGGGCGTGGACGGCAACAGATTCGGCGATCCAGACGGCGCAGATGCTAGGCGCTGCCGAGCCCCGGAGCGAGCGCATCCGTTGATGCGTGAGCGAGGAGCGGAGGCAGCAACAACGCAGATGCGCTGGCTGGGCGTCGAAGATGTGCCGGCCATCGCCTCAGCGGCCCGCCAGCTCGGCCATGCGGTCGCTCGCGCCGCGCGCGACCGCCTGGAGGCGGGCCACGGTCTGGCTGTAGGCCATACGCGTCGGGCCGATCACGCCCAGCACGCCCTTGAGCCGCTCGGAGGGTCCGTATGTCGTCAGCACGACGGTGCATCCCTGGAGCTGGCTGGACGCGTTCTCCGAGCCGATGACGATCTGCAGGTCGGAATCGCCGATGAGCTGGCGGAGCAGAACGGTCAGGTAGCGCGTCTCCTCGAGCACCTCGAGCACCTGGGTCAGGCGCGACGACTCGGCGAACTCGGGATGGCGGAGCAGGTTGCGCACGCCGTCGTGCACCACCAGGCTCTCTGAACCCTTCTCGTACAGGTCGAGGACGGCGATGACGCGCCCGAGCATCTCCTTCTCCAGCCCGAGGGGCGCTTGCTCGTAGTGCCGCCTCGCCTCATCGCTCGAGCGCCCGGAGAGCCCCGAGTTGAGGCGCGCCGTCAGCTTCGTCAGCTGCGCCTGGGAGGCGGCCTCGGTCGTGTTGACGACCTGCTGGCGCAGCAGGTTGCCCTCCAGGAGAAGGATGAGGAGCACTTCCTTTGGCTCGAGGGAGACGAGGTCGAGGTGCTTGATGCGCGCCAGGGATCCCTGCGGCGCGCTGGCCACCGACGCGTTCTGCGTGACGGAAGCAAGTGTCATCGCGACCCGCTCGACCATGCCCTGGACGTCGGCCGGCGCGGCCCTCATCTCATCGTCGATGAAGCCCTTGACCCGATCGGGGATCGGCTCGAGGTCCATCAGGAAGTCGACGAAGTACCGATAGCCCGAGTCGGTCGGGACGCGCCCCGCCGACGTATGCGGCTGGGTCAGATATCCGAGGTCGGTGAGGTCGGCCAGCTCGCTCCGGATCGTCGCGGACGAGAGGTTGACGAAGTAGCGGCTCTGCAGCGCCTGCGACCCGACCGGCACGGCGCTGGTCGTGAACTCCTTCACGACCGCCCGCAGGATCGATTGTTTTCGGTTCTCCATCTCGTTTCAGCACTCTCGGACCGAGAGTGCCAAGAAGAGTACCGCAGAGTGACGCTGTAACCCGCGAACGCCGGCACTCGCGGCTCTGGAAGGGCTTCGAAGCCCGCGAACGTCGGCACTCGCGTGAATCTGCTCCTGAGTTCAGAGGACCGCGAGCGCTATCTGGTTGTGCAGGTCCATGCCGCGCCGAGTCGGCACGACGCGGCCGTCGATTTTCTCCACCAGGCCATCACGCCGTAGCCGGCCAAGCTCCTCGTCGAAACCGGGCGGAGGCGTCAGGCCTTTGGCCGTGCGCAGGCCGAGCATCAAAGACTCGGCGGCGGCCTTGCGCGCGTCGAGCTCCTCCCCGTCGGCCCTGACCCGCGGTGCGGCGGCGATGTAGTCCCTCGGTCGCGCCACGTTCCACCACCGCGCCGCGTTCGTGCCGTCGGGCGCGTACGAGTGGGCGCCGGCACCCCCTCCATACACCGGCCGGCATCGCCAGTAAGCCTGGTTGTGGCGCGACTCGAAGCCTCCGGCGCGCGCCCAGTTCGATACCTCGTAGCGGTGGTAGCCCGCGGCTTCGAGCTGTGCGCACGCAGCGTCCAGCTGGTCCCACTGCAGATCGGAGTCGACCTCGGGCACGCGGCCTTCGGCGCGGCGGCGGAAGAGGAGCGTGCCCTCCTCAAAGGAAAGGCAGTACGTGGACACGTGGTCGGGTCCGAGCGCGATCGCCCGCTTGAGCGTGTCCAACCAGGTGTCGAGGCTCTGATGCGGCACGGCGTAGATGAGGTCGATGCTGATGTTCGAGAAGCCTGCATCCCGCGCCATCGCGAAAGCGCGCGTGGCCTGTGCCGCGTCGGTCTTGCGCTCCAGCACCGCGAGCGCGCGAGGGTCGAATCCCTGGACACCAAGGCTGAGACGGTTGACCCCGCCGCCCAGCCACGCCGCGAGCCTGGCCTCGTCCGTGCTTGCGGGGTTGGCCTCGAGGGTCACCTCGGCGTCGGGTGCGACGTTGAAATTGGAGCGGACAAAGTCGAGCAGGCGCGCCGCCAGGTCAGCGGGCAGCAGGCTTGGCGTGCCGCCTCCGAGGTAGACGGTTTCCAGCTGCTGGAACGGAAATCGTTCACGAGCAAAGATCAGCTCACGCTCCAGCGCGTCGACGTAGTCCGGCATAAGGCGATCCATGCCGGCGTAGGCGTTGAAGTCGCAGTAGCCGCACTTGTGCCGGCAGAACGGGACGTGCACGTACAGGTGGCGGAACGCCTGAAGCTGTTGTCCTCCCCATTCATGGGGAGGTGGCGGGCGCAGCCCGCCGGAGGGGCCACCGGACTCGCGGAGCGAGGCCGGGCTCTTATCAGACACCCTTGATCGTGTACCGCTGGCCGCGGGCGGCCTCGAGCTCGCGCCTCAGATGATCGACCGCCTCACGCTCGTTCGGCACCAGCTCGCGGATGCGCTGCGCCATGCGGTCCTCGGTTCGCGCAATCTGCCTGCCGATCTGCTCCACGTTGGCGTTCTGGGTGCGGTACCGCTCGCGCTTGCGCCAGAGGCGCGCGTGCTCGTCACGCAGGTCGGCGACAGAGCGCCGCACCTGACAGTCGAGGCACATCCCGTCCCGCGTCTGCGCGCTGGAGACCTGTTTCGCGCAGGCACGACAGAAGATCAGAAGGGAGCTCATTTCAGATCCACCACCGTCGCATTACTCAATTCCCGCAATCGCTCCGGTCGAATCTGGAAAACGGAATCCGGCCGTCCCGCCGCTGCCCAGACTGAGTCGTACACGAGGAGGTCGCGGTCCATGAACACGGGGACGTCGGTCGCGTGACCGAAGGGCGGCACGCCCCCGATCGCATATCCGGTTGCTTCACGAGCGACCGTCGCGTCCGCCTTGGCCACGGGAGCGCCCGCCACCGCGCCAAAGCGGCCCTCGTCGAGGCGGTTGCCTCCGCTGACCAGCGCGACCACCGGTCTGCCCCCCGCGACAAACACGAGGGATTTCACGATCTGCCCGACCTCGCATCCCACCGCCCGCGCGGCGTCGGTGGCGGTCCGGGTCCCCTCGGGAAATTTGCGCACGGTCACGCCAAAGTCAGTGCCGGCCAGCCATTCTTCAAATCGCGACACCCCCACCTTTATACGGGGTCCCCGCGAGATCGCAGGCGAGCGGCTCGCCGAGCCGACCAGCGGCTCGGGTCGCCGGTCCTCCGATCTCGTGGGGAGGAACGATAGGTAGTCTTGTGCGTCGTGCTTCAACCCACCAGGGTCGTGGTGACCGGCGCCGCGGGCTTCATCGGCTCGCACCTCTCCGAGCGACTGCTCGCCGACGGCCACCAGGTCGTGGGCGTCGACAGCTTCTCCGATTACTACGACCGCTCGCGCAAAGAGAAGAACCTCGAGGGCGCCCGCGCCCACGAAAACTTCACGCTCGAAGAGGTCGACATCGCTGATGGCGATGTCCGGCGCGTCCTTCGCGGCGCGAAGGTCGTCTTCCACCTGGCGGCCCAGCCGGGCGTCCGACCCAGCTGGGGTCCCCACTTCGACCGCTATGTCCACGACAACATCTTGGCGACGCAGCGATTGCTCGAGAGCCTGCGCGATATCGAACTCGATAGGTTCGTCTTCGCCTCGAGCTCGTCTGTTTATGGCAACGCGGAGGTGTTTCCTACCAAGGAGTCGACGCTGCCGCGGCCCATATCGCCTTACGGCATGACCAAGCTCGGCGCCGAGCACCTGACCTTCGTCTACATGCGCAACTTCAACCTGCCCGCCACCGCGCTGCGCTACTTCACCGTGTACGGACCCCGGCAGCGACCAGACATGGCGTTCCACAGCTTCATGGAGGCGTTGGTGGAGGACCGGGAGATCGAGATCTTCGGCGACGGCGAGCAGACGCGTGAGTTCACGTACGTCTCAGACGCGGTCGACGGGACGGTGAAGGCCGCTTCGGCGGACGTCGTCGGTCAGGTCATCAACCTTGGCGGCGGCAGCCGCGTGACGGTCAATCGCGTGATCGACACGCTCGAAGAGATCAGCCAGATCAAGGCGCATCGCAAGCACCTGCCCGCGGCTCCCGGCGATCCCCGCCACACCGGCGCGTCGATCAACCAGGCGCGCGACAGGCTGGCGTGGGAGCCACGAGTCTCGCTGCGCGAAGGCCTTATGCGGCAGTGGGAGTGGTTCCAGCAGATGCGCGGAGCGGCTAAGCCAGCGACTAACCCTTCAGAGTCGCGGCCCACGCCGCGCTGACGACCTCGATCGGCGTCTCGCAGGCGCGGGACGCGGCTTCATTCGACTCCTCCGAGGTCGAACGGCAGATCATCAGGCCCATGTACGAACCCGACACGAACACGACGTCGTATTGACCCGGACCGGTCGAGTCGTTGTAGGACTTGACCAGGCCGTTCGCGTCCGGCGTGTCGCCAGAGCGAAACGTGTCGAACACCCTGCTGGCGTCGGCCGAAGAAGAGAACTTGAACGCCGCCGCCTGCACCTCCATGTGGGTGTCCTCGTCGAGCGCGTAGTCGCCGTACACGAAGTCGTTGACCGACAGGCCGGTGAACAGGCT
>DASZJK010000145.1:0-5554 GCA_035948155.1 Candidatus Dormiibacterota bacterium | reverse complement strand
ACGAGCGCATCGACGTTGGCGGTCGAAACCTCGAAGTCGTCGCGGAGGCTCCGATGCGACTCCTTCAGCAGCTGTCCCATTCGCGCAAAATCCCGCGCATGGAGCGCCTCGACGAAGGCACGCACGCGCGCGATCTCCGAGTTGACATGGCGCATGCGTTTTGGATCACCCGACTCGGCTTCCAGACGTCGCTGGTTGTAGGGCGTGTCGGCGAGGTTGCGCTGTTCGCCCGAATCTATGACCGCGATCGCGACCTCGTCTGGAAATGGGACCAACTCGTAATCAAGCGTCGCGCAGTCGAGGAGCAGCGCGCAGCCTCGCCGGCCCAGCGCAGATGCGAACTGGTCCATCACGCCGACCTGCACGCCCGTCGCCCTCTGCTCCGCGCGCTGGCAGGCGAGCGCGGCTCTCTTGCCGTCCATGCCGGGTTGCAACCCCTCGGCCACCGCGACCAGCAGCGCCGCTGACGAGCTGATGCCGGCGTTCGGCGGCACCTGCGAGGTGACGCGGACGTCCTGAGGTTCAGCGCCGAGCTCCTCGCCGATGGCCCGCACGTAAGCAAGCCCGCCGGGGACCTCGCTCTCGACCGACCAATGGGCCGCGGCATGGCCCACGACCTCCGTGAATCGATTCACCGCGGCCGGAAGCACCACGCCGCCGAGGTAGTCGACGTGCTCGCCGATGAGGTTGACCCGGCCGGGCGCTCGCCCCGCCCACACCAACTCAGAGGGCACGAAGCTCCGCGGCTGTTTCCTCGGCGCGCGCGTCGAGGATGAATGCGCCGGCGCCCAGCTCGGAGCCGGCGAGGTACTTGAGCTTGTCCCTGGTCCGATTCGGCGGATAGAACTCGATGTGGAAGTGGTGGTGCCGGCCGCCGCGCCCTGGCGGCCTCTGGTGCATCGCCATCACGTAAGGAAGGGGCTTCTGGAAGAGGCGGTCGTACTTCTGCAGCAATCCCTTGAGATTGGCGGCGAACGACAGGTCGTCCTCCGCGTCGAGGTCGGCGAGACCACCGCGGTGTTTGGTCGGCGCGAGATGCACCTCGTAGGGCCACCGCGCGAAGGCGGGCACGAACGCGATCCAGCGGTCGTCACGCAAGACGGTGCGCACGCCGTCCTTCTCTCCTTCGATCACGTCGCAGTAGAGGCAGCGGCCTGTCTTGCGCATGTGCCGCGACTCGGCCGCCAGCTCGCGTCGCAGCACAGGCGGAACGAAGGGATACGCGTAGATCTGGCCGTGAGGGTGGCTCAGCGTCACTCCGATCTCCTCGCCACGGTTCTCGAAGACGAAGACGTACTTGACGTTGGGCAGACGGCCCAGCTCGTCGGTGCGGTCGCGCCACACCGCGATGAGGTCCCGGATGTGGTCCACGCTCTGCTCTCCGAGCGACGAGTCGTGGTCGGGTGTGTAGCACACGACCTCGGCGCGTCCCCCCTCCCCGGTGTAGGAAGGGAACTTGTTCTCGAACACGACGATGTAGTAGTCGGGCTCGGGGATCTCGGTCTCCTCCATGCCAGGGCGAGTCGGACACAGCGGGCAGTGCTCCGCGGGTGGGTGATAGGTGCGGTCCTGGCGCCAGGGCGCGACCGTGACCCACTCCTCGAGCAGGGGGTTCCAGCGAAGCTCCGACAATTCAGGAAGTCGCCCTGCGCGCGACCGGCGTCGTCTTTTCGAAATAGATGAGGTAGCGACCGTCCGGTTTCTTCACGACGCGCTTTTTGACCCGCGGCTTCTCAGTCGCCAAGCGCCCGCCTGACCGCCTCGTCCGGTGTGTCGACCCTCTCGAGTCCTTCGACGTCCCACGTATCGAGCGCAAAGACCGAGCGGCCCAGCCTGCGCGCGTGCGCGATCTCGCTCAGCGTGCCCCAACCGCGCCCGATCGCGATAACGCTCTCCGCCGCCGTGACGATCAGCAGGTTGCGGCCCTGGCCCAGACCGGTCGGCAGCGCGACCGTGAGATGCGGGTTCGCGCCTTCGCGATCGCCCTCGGAAAGAAGTCCTACCACAGTGCCCCCTTCGCCGGCCGCACCCTCGCTCGCTGCGCCGGACACGCCGCCGTAGCCACCGTTGATCACGATTGCGCCGGACTGCGCGAGCAGCCTCCCTACCTCGCGCGCCGCGTCGAGCTGCGATGGAGTCGCGTCGCTCGCTCCACACACAGCGACGTATCGACGGGGCATCGTCGCAAGAGTCTATTCGGTAGACTTTCCAGTCGAAGTTCAACGCCCGTGGGGCAAAGGAGGTGAGGCGGAGCTTTGGATATACCCAGTCGTGGTGCCAGCCGCCTCGTTTGCCAGCCGGGAGCTCGGGAGGAGGGCAGTTTCTAGCCTCTAGAGCTTCCATTTCCGAATCCGGCTCCTGGAGTCGGAGGCGGTAGCACTGCGAACGTAGACGACGTAAGGGCCGGGACGACCGGCCCTTACTTTTTTGTCCTGACTAGGATTTCCTCTGGTGGCCGAGGATTTCGCCGATAGCCTCAACAAGATCCCGGAGGGTTGGGTCAGCGCGATGGGCATGACGATCACCCACGCCACCAAAGACGAGGTGCGATGTGAGCTGACGGTCGGACAGCAGCACCTCCAGGGCTACGGCATCGTCCACGGCGGGGTGCACTGCGGAATCATCGAGACGCTTTCATCGATGGGCGCGTATCTCTTCGCGCGCGAGCGCGGCCAGCACGTGGTCGGACTCGAGAACAACACAAGCTTCATCCGCGCGGTTCGCGCGGGCGCGAAGCTGCACGCCGTCGCCAGGCCGGTGACGCGCGGCCGGCAGACCCAGGTCTGGACGGCGCAGGTTCTGGACGAGCAAGACCACGTGGTCGCTACGGGCCGAGTGCGGCTGCTGTGCCTGTCCGAGGACCAATCCGTCGCCGGCGAGAAAGTGAAGGGCGCGCTGTCCTAGCGACCGTGGACGCCGACGCCGTCACCGACGCTCTCGTCCAGGACGGCGATCGACTGGTGACCACAATCGACGGTGCTTTCACGCAGAGGTCCGGCGATGCCGGCCTGCTGATCACCGGGGTTCCATTCCCGACACTCAACGGAGTCCTGAGTATCCGCACGTCGGCGAGGGCCGACGATGTCGAGCGCCTGCTGGATGTGGCGGCGGGCCAGGGCCTTCCCCACTCGCTGCTGCTGCGCCCAGGGTGCAATCAGGAGCTGGTCGAGCTGGTGAAGGCGAGGGGTTTTGTCGAGGACGAATCGATTCCACTGATGGCCATGGAGCGGGACGTCGAGCCAATCCGCCAGGCGGCGAATCATCCGGACCTCGCGATCCGGCAGCTCGAGCCGGACGAAGCCCGACTTCACGCCTCGATCGGCGCCGAGGGGTTCGAGGCGCCGATCGAAGCATTCGAACGCCTCATCGCGCCCGCGGCCCTTCGCCTCCCTGGATTCCGCGCCTACGTCGGCCTCGCGGACGGAGAGCCGGTGACGACGGCCGTCGGCTCAACCATCGGTCACTACGTCGGAGTCTTCGACGTGGCGACGCCGGAACGGCATCGCGGACGCGGATACGGCAGGGCGGTGACCGCGCGCGCCATGCTCGACGGCTTCGGGTCGGGGGCAGCGCATGCGTACCTGCAGTCCAGTCCGATGGGTTTCAGGATCTACGAGCGGCTGGGCTTCAGGACGCTGGAGGTCTGGTCGGTGTGGGTCAGCGGCCCCCCGTCGCATAGCTGAAGATGATCTCGTCGATCAACCGCTCCACCGGCGCCAGGTCGTCCGTGAAGACCTGGTCGTGATAAGCCGAGACGCGTAGCGAGCCGCCGTCCAGCACGTTCTGCGCGACGTCCTGGGCCACCGGCTCGTTGACCAGCGAGAGGTTGTGCTGGACGTCGGTCAGAGACACGCGCTCGGTGGTGCCGTAGATCAGCGTGTTCGAAAACTCCGGCACGTCGACGAGAAAAACCGTCGGGTAGACGGCGGCCATCGTGCTTGCGAGAGCGTCGACCAGTCGGTAATCGCTCCTCGTCCGGCCGGCATTGACCACAGCGACGCCTCCCGGCCGTAGATGGTCACGCACCTCCGTGAAGAACTCCCTCGTGGTGAGGTGAAACGGGATGTAGGGCTGGCGGTACGCGTCCATGACGATCACGTCGTACTGCGCGGCCTGCGTGTCGAGCCAGTAGCGCGCGTCAGCGACGACCGGGTGGACGTTGGGCTCGTCGAGGTGGAAGTAGCGGTGCGCGACATCGACGATGTCAGGGTCGATCTCAACGCCAGTGATCTGGACGCTGTCTCCATACGCCGCCGCGTACTGGCGGGCGGCGGTGCCCCCGGCCAGGCCGAGGATCGCCACGTCCTTCGGGCGGAGCTCGCTCGACCGGGCGGGACGGAACGAGTTGGCGACCAGCATGTAGTCCCACGGGCCACCGGTCAGAAGAGAGTTCGGGTCGTATATGGAGTGGATCGCCTCGCCCTCGTTCAGGATCAGCTCCGTCTTCGACCCATCGCGCACGACCTGGATGTATCCGTACGCCGACTCCTTTTCGTAGACCAGCTGGCCCACTTGCGGCGGCTTGATCCCCGACGGAAGGAAGACCCACGCAAGGATGACGGCGACTGCGAACGATGCGTAGAGGCGGCGGCGCGGCCACAGACCCGCGATCGAGACCGCCACCAGCACCAGCCCGAAGCCTTCGAGGGTCGGTCGCGTGCCGTACGTGGGGATGAACCAGAACACCGGCAGGAATGTGCCGAGGATGCTGCCCGCGGTCGACAGCGCGTAGACGCGGCCCGCGGTGTTGCCGCCCGTCTCGACGTCGCGGAGCAGGAGCCGGATCGCAAAGGGGCTGACGCAGCCGAGAAGGATCACCGGCGCCGCGAACATCAGCACCACCGCGAGCAGCGTCCCGAGCACGAGCCCGACGCTGATCTCCTTGAAACCCTGCTGCGACGCCAGCAGGATCGGATAGCTGACCAGCGGGATGATGCCGATCCACAGTCCCGCCCACGCGGTGATCTGAAAGAGGACATCGTCGCGCGGGAATCGGTCGGCCAGCCGCCCGCCGATCACGTACCCGACGGAGAGGTAGATGAGGATCAGTCCGATCAGCACGCCCCAGACGTAGAGGCTCGTTCCGAAGTAGGGAGCGAGCAACCGCGACGCACCGAACTCGACGCCCAACGAGGCCATGCCGGAGACGAAGACGAGCGGCAGCAGCAGTCGCCGGGCTCGCATTAGACGGGGATTTTCAGCTGGGTTGCTCTGCCGCCCAGTTGCGCGTCCTCTCGTCCATCGGAACAGGAAGCTGGACGCGCACCTCCGCGTACATGTCGCCCGCCGGCCCGCCCTTCGGGTCGGGCAGGCCGAGTCCGCGCAGGCGGATCTTGGTCCCGTTCTGGGTCTCGGCCGGGACCTTGAACTTGACCTGGCCGCCCTTGATGGTCGGCGCGGCGACCTCGCCGCCCTGAAGCGCGACCTTCAGCGCCACCGGCACGACCACGCGAAGGTCCTTGCCCTCGCGGGTGAAGATGGGGTCGGGCGCGACCTGCACCGTCGCGCGTAGGCCGGGCACTCGAAGGACGGTGCCCTCCTTCACGCCCGCGGG
>DASZJK010000144.1:0-4268 GCA_035948155.1 Candidatus Dormiibacterota bacterium | reverse complement strand
CAGCGGGTGGGCCGCGCCCACAGTCAGAAAGTCGTGCACCTTGCGGATGCCGGCGCTGAGCCCGGCGGGGGCGATCAGCCATCCCACACGCCAGCCGGTCACGGAGTAGGTCTTGCTTGCGCCGCTGATCGTGATGGTCCGGTCGGCCATCCCTGGGAGCGTGGCCATGGAAATGTGGCGACCCCGGTACACGAGGTGCTCGTAGATCTCGTCCGTGATCGCGATCGCATCGTGATCGATGCACAGCCGCGCGATGACCTCGAGCTCAGCTTTCGAAAAGACCTTGCCCGTGGGGTTGTGGGGCGTGTTGATGACGATCGCGCGCGTCTTGTCGTTGAAGGCAGCGCGTAGCTCGTCGAGGTCGATCGACCAGTCGGGCGTCCGAAGCGCCACGTACCGCGGAACGGCACCGCTCAGCACGCAGTCCGGTCCGTAGTTCTCGTAGAACGGCTCGAAGACGATGACCTCGTCGCCGGGGTCGACGGCGGCCAGCATCGCCGCGATCATCGCCTCGGTCGCCCCGCAGGAAACGGTGATCTCTTTCTCGGGATCGACCTCGCGCCTCCAGGCCGCCGACTGCTTGCGCGCGATGGCCTCGCGAAGCTGGGGCGCGCCCCACGTCGTCGCGTACTGGTTGTAGCCGTCCCGCAAGGCACGCGCCGCGGCGTCGAGGATGCGTGAGTCAGGGTCGAAGTCGGGGAATCCCTGCGCAAAGTTGATCGCACGTTCGGGACCGTGCAGCGAGAGGTTGAGGCGCGTCATCTCGCGGATGACAGACTCGGTGAACGACTCGGCTTTGTCTGAGAGCCGGATGCTAGTGCCCGGGATCAGCTCGCTCCAGGACAAGGTCAGTGCTCGAGCACGAGTAGCAGCGCGCGGGTCGCTCCAGGCTGCGCTCCCACCAGCCGCAGACGCTGCATGTCCACCGCGTCTTCGCGTAGAAATCCAGCACGTCCGAGCGGCTGAGAAGGCCGACCATCTTGCCGCCGCGGATCACCGGCACACGCCGTATGCGCTCGCCGATGAGAAGCCGTGCCGCCTCGTCGATACCGGTCTCCTCCGTGACCGAGATGACTCGTGGGCTCATGATCTCGCGGGCGGTCTTGCCCTTCTTGGAGAAGACATCGGTCTCGGAGACGATCCCGACGACATGGCCCTCGTTCGCGACGACCGGCGCGCCCGTGATGTGCTTGGAGCTCAGCGTCCTCGCGATCTCCTCGACCGGCGTGTCCTCGCGAAACGTGATCACGTTTCGCGTCATCACCTCTTTGACAGGGATCATCAGCTGCCCAGGAGTGTAGCCACGGTCTCCAGATTGGCGTTGCCGCCGCTGAGAACCAGCCCGGTGCGGCCAGCGGGAAGCTTGTTCGCGAGGAAAGCGGCGAGCGGGAGGGTTCCTGTCGGTTCGAGCGCGAGGTGCATGCGTGACCACGCGAGTCGCACCGCGCGTGCGATCTCGTCCTCGGTCACCGTGACGATTTGATCGACGAGGCGGTTGGCGAACATCACCTCAAAGTTGCGGGCGCCTATGGCTGTCGTCCGGACCCCGTCGGCCAGGGTCGTGGGCGACCCGGGAAGGGTCTGGATGCTCCCCGCTTTCCAGCTGCGGTAGGCGTCGTCCGCCGCCACCGGCTCGACACCGATCACCTGGATCGACTCGCGGTGATGCTTGGCCGAGATCGCCGAGCCTGCCAGAAGACCACCGCCCCCCACCGGCGCGGCGACGACCTCGAGGTCCGGCTCGTCCTCGAGCAGCTCACGCACCGCCGTTCCCTGTCCGTGGATCACGTCCCAATCGTTGAAGGGGTGGACCAGCGTGAAGCCCCGCTCCGCCGTGACCTCACGCAGCCTCTGCTCGCGGTTGGCGAAGGTGATCCCATCCTGTATGACCTCCGCGCCGAGCGCGCGCGTCGCGGCGACCTTGGCGGGGTTCGCATCCTCCGGGATGAGGATCAAAGCCGGAATGCCAACCGAGCCCGCCGCGAGAGCGACGGCCTGCGCGTGGTTGCCGGAGCTCACCGCGATCACGCCCTTCGGCCTTTCTCCTCGCTCGATCAGCGAAAGCACCGCGTTGAACGCGCCGCGCGGCTTGAACGAGCCTGTGACCTGGAAGCACTCCGGCTTCAGGCGCAGGGAGGGATCGAGGTCGGTCTTGATTGCGCGTGTGCGCCGGACGTGACCGCGAATTCGCTCGGCCGCGCGCAGGACCTGGTCCGCGTGCTCCTCCGCGTAGGCGCTCAAGCCGCCGCGGAATCGCGCTCGACGGCTGCAGCTCGCGGGCGCGAGGCGCGACGAATGTTCGTCAGCACCACTCCGGCCAGGATGACGACCATTCCCACGACGACCGGCACAGTCAGTTGCTCGTTCAGGAGGACGACGCCCCAGAAAACAGCGGTGAGGGGAACCACGAGAGTCACCCCGGTCGCGCGCACGGCGCCGAGTGTGTTCATCGTGTAGTAGTAGAGCAGGTACGCGATACCGCTTCCGCCGACGCCCAGCGCGATGACGGCGCCCATCGAGAGCCAGGCGAGGTGCACGTGCGGAATCGCGGGCGCCGCGATCGGGATCGCCAGCAGCGACGTCACCGCCAGCTGGCCGAAGCTCTGCTGATAGACGCTCATGCCGCGCAGCCTTGTGCGCTGGAACAGCGCAGCCACCGCGTATGACGTTGATGCGCCCACCACCGCGAGGACACCGAGAACGTTTCCGTTCAGCCCATGGGTCGTGATGTCAGGAAGGACGAGGATGGCGACGCCCGAGATGCCGATCACCACGCCAAGGTAGTTGAGCGCGCTCGGACGCTCGGCGGGGATCACCCAGAAGATCAGGATCGCCGTCCACAGGGTGGTCGTGGAGTTGAGGATGCTGGCCAGGCCGCTGGTGATGTGCTGCTCGCCCCACGCAATCAAGACCCAGGGCAACAGGGCGTTGGCTACGGCCATGATGATGAACGGGACGAGCCTCACCTTCCAGTCGTGACTCACGAGCGGTTTGCGCGTCGCGGCCATGATCACCGCCAGCGCAACGGCGCCTGAGGCGGATCGGATCAGCACGAGCACGACGGGGCTCATGTCGTGGACCGCGAGTTTGATCAAGAGGAAGGACGCGCCCCAGATGAGCCCCAACGCGGTGAAGGCTAGGTAGGGCAGAACCGGGTTTCTTGGCTCAGACACGTGTGACCCACTCGTCGGTGGAAAGCACCAGCGTGACCGGACCGTCGTTCTCGATGCTGACGCGCATGACCGCTCCAAAGCTACCGGTCCGGGTTTCTATTCCGCGCTCGTGAAAACGATTCACAAACGATCCGTAGAGCTCCTCGGCGCGGGCCGGGTCGCCTGCGCCCAGAAGGCTCGGCCGGCGCCCGCGGCTCATGTCCGCGAAGAGCGTGAACTGGGACACGATCAGCGCCGAGCCCTTCACGTCGACCAGGCTCAGGTTCATCTTGCCGGCCTCGTCGGCGAAGACGCGGAGGTCGATGATCTTGTCGGCAAGGCGCCGCACAGTGCTTTCGTCGTCATCGGCTGCTGCACCCACCAACAACACGAGACCGTGGCCGATGGTTGCGTGCTGATCGTCCCAGCTCACCGAGCCGGATGTGACCCTCTGGGCGACTACCCTCACCTAACCAGCGTCGCGTTGGCGGCCGGATTCATTCCGGCCGCGCTTTGTCTCTATCGACTGCCAGACGCTGTTGGTGGAAGGCACTCAGTTAAGTCCCAACCATATACCGGAGGGTGAGCAGCGCCTGCGGCAAAGCCGCACGCGCGATGAGCGGGAACCATCTGGGTTCCCGCTCATATCTAGTCGATTTTGGGCCCGAAATGCGGCTCGGCTTCCACCAGCGAGTCGATGTAGCGGAATCGGTCGTAGCGGTGCTGCAGCAGCTGCGACGGTGTCTGCTCGAGCAGCGGCTGCATGTGCCGCCACAGCGCCTCGTCGAGGGCTTCGGCAGCGGCATCGTAATCAGCGCTGGCGCTG
Organism: Candidatus Dormiibacterota bacterium; assembly: GCA_035948155.1. Classification (GTDB taxonomy): domain Bacteria; phylum Chloroflexota; class Dormibacteria; order Dormibacterales; family Dormibacteraceae; genus 40CM-4-65-16. Next base: position 290 of record DASZJK010000144.1, on the reverse strand, counting down.
CCTTCGGGCTCCGGAACGACCTCCTCCACGACACCCATCGCGATGATCTCGCGCGAGGTGAGCTGCAGCTGCTCCGCGGCTTCGACTTTCCGCGAATTGTCGCGCCACACGATCGAGGCAGCCGCTTCGGGCGATGCGACCGAGTAGATGGAGTTCTCGAGCATGATCACGCGGTCGGCCACGCCCATGCCGAGCGCCCCGCCGCTGCCGCCCACGCCGATGACCGCGGCGACGATGGGGACGCTGATCTCGAACCACTCCATGATCGCCGTCGCGATCGCGGCCGCGAT
>DASZJK010000143.1:0-4171 GCA_035948155.1 Candidatus Dormiibacterota bacterium | reverse complement strand
TTCGCGGAGATCAGCGTGTCCTTTCTCGACCGCCCGCCCGCCTTCGATGAGGCGGTGAACCGCCGGCTCGAGGCGCTGAGCGCCCTGGTCACGGCCGACCAGCGGCCGGTCGTGGTCGTGTCTTCGCGACGGGCAATGACGCGGCAGACCATCTCCCGCCGCGACCTTGTCGACACCACCGTCGTGCTGAAGCCCGGCGAGGTCTCGGACCCGGTTGCCGTCGCGGGCCGGCTCGTCGAGCTGGGCTACTCCCGCGAGCCGCTGGTCGAAGAGCGTGCACAGTTCTCGCTCCGGGGCGGAATCCTCGATGTCTTCCCCGCGGCCGCTGATGAGCCGGTGCGCGCGGAGTGGTCGGGCGACGCGATCGAGACGCTGCGCGTCTTCGACCCGGAGAACCAGCGGTCGGTGATGGCGATCGACGAGGCGATCATCCGCACGGGTCGCGAGCTGCTGATCGGACCCGACCGCGGTCGCGCGGCGGTCGAGCGTCTGCGGCAGTCGGTCTCCCTTGGGAGTCTGCGTGGGGACGTGCTGTCGGAGTGGGAGGACGAGCTCACGCGACTCCGCTCGGGTGCGGCGTTTGCCGGCGTGGAGTTCTACGCCGCCTACCTCGACCCGGCGCGACCGTCGCTTCTCGACCACGTTCCCGACGGCGCGGTCGTGATCGATTTCGAGCCGGGACGCCAGGCGGCCGACGCCCGCGGCCTGCTCGACGAGGCGGAGATGCTCGCCGCGGCTGAGGCGCGGGGCGGCGAGCTGCCGCGCCAGTTCGCCCTCCCGATCGCCGAGTCGATCGAAGACTTCGGCTCGCGCCCGCGACTCACGCTGACCTCGGGCGAAGGCGCAGCGGACGCGATCGACCTGGGATGGTTCGAGGGCGAGCCGCTCGTCGGCCAGCCGCGCGCTCTCGCCGGCTTCGCCGCGCGCAGCGAGGGCGCGGCCATCGTTTTCGCGACCGAGCAGGACGAGAGGCTTCGGGCGCTGCTCGACGAGTCAGGCGTCAAGACCGCCACACGAGAGATCGACCTTGACCTGGACGTCGAGCTCGATCCAGCCCTCTATCACGCCGGGATCGACCTGGTGGCCGGCTGCGCCCAGCCCGAGATCGGTTTCCACCTCTCGACCGACGCCGAGCTCTTCGGTCGCGTGCGCCGGCCGTCGCGCACGACGAGAACGTCGCGCACCAGCGCCGAGGAGCTGACGCGCGAGTTCACGCTGGATTTCGCGCCCGACGAGCTGGTGGTGCACGTCGACCACGGCATCGCCCGCTTCAAAGGAATGCGTTTGATCGAGTCGGACGGCGCCCATCGCGAGTACCTCGAGCTGGAGTACGCGGAGGGAGACCGCCTCTTCGTGCCGGTCGAGAACCTCGACCGGGTGCAGAAGTACCTCGGCGGGGCGGAGGGGACGCCCGCGCTGCATCGCCTCGGCACGTCGGACTGGACGCGCGCGCGTGGGCGCGCGCGCAAGGTCGTGCAAGACGTCGCCGAGGACCTGCTGAAGATCTACTCGATGCGCGAGGCCCGGCCGGGTATCGCGTTCGCGCCCGACACCGCGTGGCAGGAGGAGCTCGAGGCCTCGTTTCCTTATGAAGAGACGCCGGACCAGGTCGCGGCTCTGGCGGAGATCAAGGCCGACATGGAGTCGGACAAGCCGATGGACCGCCTGCTGTGCGGCGATGTCGGCTTCGGCAAGACCGAGCTCGCTCTGCGGGCCGCGTTCAAGGCGGCCATGAGTGGCAAGCAGGTTGCGCTCCTCGCGCCGACCACCGTGCTTGCGCAGCAGCACTTCCACGTTTTCCGCGAGCGGTTGAAGAACTTTCCGGTGGTCGTCGAGATGCTGTCGCGTTTTGTCGACGACGAGACGCAGGCGCGCACGGTCGAAGGACTGAAGAGCGGACACGTCGACATCGTGGTGGGCACGCATCGGCTCCTCCAGCGCGACGTGCGTTTCAAGCGACTCGGCCTGCTGATCGTCGATGAGGAGCACCGATTCGGGGTCATGCAGAAGGAGCGCTTGAAGAAGCTGCGCACGCAGCTCGACGTCTTGTCCCTGTCCGCCACGCCGATCCCGCGCACGCTGCACATGGCGGTCGGCGGCATCCGGGACATGAGCGTGATCCAGACGCCGCCAGAGGAAAGGCAGCCCATCAAGACCTACGTCACCGCCGACGATGACGACCTGATCAAGGAGTCCATCGGTCGCGAGCTGCAGCGGGGTGGCCAGGTCTACTTCGTGCACAACCGCGTGCGGTCGATCCAGAAGGCCGCGGAACGGGTGCGGCGGCTCGTTCCCGACGCGCGGATCGCCGTCGGCCACGGCCAGATGTCAGAGGACGACCTGGCGACGGTGATGGTCGACTTCGAGGCCGGCAAGTACGACGTCCTGGTCTGCACGACCATCATCGAGTCGGGTCTCGACATCCCCAACGTCAACACGATCCTTGTCGAGAAGTCCGAGCGCTTCGGCCTCGCCCAGCTCTACCAGCTGCGCGGCCGCGTCGGCCGATCCGGCCGGCGAGCGTACGCGTACTTCCTGTACGACCCGCGCCGGTCGCTCACCGAGCAGGCGGACAAGCGACTCGACGTCATCTCGGGCCTGCACGAGCTTGGGCAGGGTTTCAAGATCGCGCTGCGCGACCTCGAGATCCGCGGAGCGGGGAACCTGCTCGGAACCGAGCAGCACGGCGCCATCGCTGCCGTCGGTTTCGAGATGTACCTGCAGATGCTTCAGAGCGCGGTCAACAAGCTGCGCACCGGCTCCGAGGAGAGCGCGGTTTCGGACGTGCTGTCGACCGCGGAGATGAACCTCGACCTTCCGCTCGACCACTTCATCCCGCGCTCGTACATCCACGACGAGAAGCTGCGGCTCGGCGCGTATCGCCAGCTCGCAGGGGCTGAGGACGAGGAGGAGCTCGAGTCGATGCTGCGCTCGCTGAAGGACCGCTACGGCACGCCGCCCGCGCAGCTCGACAACCTCGCGTACTCGCTGCGCGTCAAGCTGCGCGGCCAGCGCATGGGCCTGCGCGGCGTCATCGCCGAAGGCCACGACATCGTGATCCGGGTCGACCCGGATCGCTACCTCGATACGGACACCCTCTCGCGCCGGATGGCCGGGCGGATCTCCGTGCGGCCGAACCGGATCCTGATGCGCCGCCAGGGCGAGGGCTGGCAGGCCGACCTGCTGTTTCTGCTCGACGAGATGGCGACGCTGTACGCGACGGGCGCCGCGGTAATGTCTCGACCGTGAGCGACGGCGAGCGGCCTTACCCGGACGGGGTCGAGGCGATCTTCGAGGTGGTGCAGCGGCTGCGCCAGCCGGACGGATGTCCGTGGGACCGCGAGCAGACCCACGAATCGCTGCGCCCCTACCTGCTCGAAGAGACATACGAGCTGCTCGAGGCGATCGACGCCGGCGACGACGCGAAGATGATGGAAGAGCTCGGCGACCTGTTGCTGCAGGTCGCGATGCACGCAGAGATCGCGGCCGAGGAGGGCCGCTTCGACGCGACGCAGGTCTCGGAAGCGGTCGCAGCGAAGATGGTGAAGCGTCACCCGCACGTGTTCGGTGACGTGTCGGTCGCCAACGCCGACGAGGTCCTGCGCAACTGGGAGCACCAGAAGATGCACGAGGCGCGCAAGGCCGGCAACACCGAGTCGGTGGTCGATCGCGTGCCGGCGACTCTGCCGGCTCTCGCGTGGGCGCTCGGTTTGCAGAAGCGCGCAGCCCGCGTGGGTTTCGATTTCGCCACTCCCTCGGCGGCGGCCGAGTCAGTCGCGGAGGAGGCGAAGGAGCTGGCCGAAGTCTCGGGCCACGATCGCGCCTTCGAGGAGATGGGCGACCTGCTGTTCGCGATCGTCTCGCTCGCGCGCACCCTGAAGGTCAACCCGGAGGACGCGCTGCGCGTTGCGGGCCAGCGATTCCGTCAGCGATTTGCCGCGGCCGAGGCGGCGCTGCGCTCCGAGGGCAAGACGTTCAGCGACCTGAGCGAGCCCGAGAAGCTGCAGCGGTGGGAGGAATCCAAGTAACCGTCTGATATATTCGCGGCCTCGCAGGCTTTCGGAAACGTCCCAGCATGAGATCCACCAGAGCACTTTCTGTCGCGGGCAGCGTGCGCAGCAACTCGTTTGGTCTGCGCAACGTCGTGCTGCTGATCGCCGCAGGCATCGTC
>DASZJK010000142.1:0-1514 GCA_035948155.1 Candidatus Dormiibacterota bacterium | reverse complement strand
CAATCCGATCAGCGACGACATGGACACGCTTCGCACGTCGCTGCTCCCTTCATTGCTCGACGCGCTGGCGCTCAACCGCGACCGAGGCAGGGTTGACGTGCGGATCTACGAGATCGCCGCCGCCTACCTGGCCAGGGTGGGGGAGAAGAACACACAGCCGGACGAACCCTTGCGCGTGGCGGCCGTGGCGTCGGCGGGCGTGTCGGCCGGGGACGGCCAGGCTGCCTTCTACAGGATGAAATCGGTCCTCGACAGCTCGGTGGCGTCGCTGTCGGCGCCGGCGTGCACCTACGACCGCGCATCGAGCGAGCTGTTTCATCCAGGACGGTGCGCGGCGGTGATTCTCGGCGGCCGCCAGCTCGGATACGTCGGCGAGCTGCACCCGAGCGTGACGTCACGCGCACGCATCGACGGAAGGGTTGTCGCGTTCGAGATCGACGTCGAGCCGGTGCTGGCTGCATCGCGAGTCGCGCGGGCGCGGCCTCTGCCTCGATTCCCGTCGGTCGAACGCGACCTCGCGGTCGTGGTTGAGGAGACCGTCGGCGCAGGTGCCCTGCTGTCGAGCATCAACGAGCTGGCCGGCGACACCACCGGTGCAGCCGCGCTCGAGCGGGCCGAGGCCTTCGACGAGTACCGCGGATCGCAGGTTCCTGACGGGCACAAGAGCATCGCTTTTACCTTGACTTTCCGAAGCCCTGAGCGCACCCTGACGGACGCCGAAGTGGACAGGGTGATGTCGGAGATCAGGCTGGGGCTGGAGAAAAGACACCGCGCCAGGTTCCGAGAGTGAATTCGCGCGCGGATTCCGCACGCGCTCGCGTGCGTTTTTTTTGCGAGGGAGCACGGTAATTGACCTGGGTCGACACCTTTCCGATCGTGCTGCTCATCGGTTACGGCGTGGGCGGATTCTTCACCGGGCTGATACGCCGCTTCATCGGCCTCGCCGCGTTGTTCATCGCGGTGTGGGCCGCGACCAACATGGGCCTCCAGGCGGGCGCCATCCTGCAGCAGACGTCGTCGGTTTCGGAAGTCTCCGACGGCCGCATCTACGGCTTTTTCGGATTGATCGCCGCAATCCTCCTGCTGGTCGAGGTCGCGACGCAGATCGCGCACAAGCAGATCCAGCTCCAGGCAGTGGTCCTGAACCGCACGCTCGGCACGGCGATTGGTTTGCTGACGGCGATTCTCCTCTCGGTGGTCGTCGTGTACGAGCTGGGCGCTGCCGCCAACCCGATCGGCGGAGCGGCGCTCGACCCGCTGCAGCTGAACGTCCGGGATGCGGTCCACAATTCGGTCTTCATGGTCAAGCTCGAAAATGCGATCCACAATCCGATCATCGCGTTGTTCCAACCGCTGCTTCCCGGTGACCCGCAGATCTATTTCGGCCCGAACCCGGTAAATCCCTAGCGCCTCTAGACTCTGGCCGGTTGAGTAGCGAGCTTTTCGATCGCCTGCGCGAGCGGGCGGTCGAGATCCACGTCGAGGATCATCTGCGTTCACGGCTCGAGCGCGGG
>DASZJK010000141.1:0-1521 GCA_035948155.1 Candidatus Dormiibacterota bacterium | reverse complement strand
TGCAGCCCGGACAGGTGCTGCTGCTCGAAAACGTCCGCTACCACAAGGAGGACGAGGCCAACGATGTCGGTTTCGCGCGCGAGCTGGCATCGCTTGGCGACCTCTTCGTCAACGACGCCTTCGCGGCCTCGCATCGGGCGCATGCTTCCGTCGTGGGTGTCGCGGCTTTTCTGCCTGCTTACGCCGGCGAGCTGATGGAGGCGGAGCTGGAGGCGCTGCACACCGCACTCGACAACCCGCGCCGGCCCATGGTCGCGGTCGTCGGCGGCGCGAAGGTTTCGACGAAGGTCGGCGTTCTCCTCAACCTCCTGAAGAAGGTCGATGCGTTGCTGATCGGCGGCGCGATGGCCAACACGTTCTTCAAGGCGAGGGGCTGGCCGACCGGCGCGGGCCTCGTCGAAGACACAGCGTTGGACGAGGCGCGGAAGGTCGAGGCTGCGGGGGGCGACAAGCTCGCGCTCCCGGTCGACCTCGTCTGCGCCCGGAAGATGGAAGCCGGGCAGCCCTTGCGCATCCTGCCGGCCGACAAGGTCGAGCCAGAGTGGATGGCTCTCGACATCGGCCCGCAGTCCGTACGCGATTTCGCGTCCAGGGTGCGCGGCGCCGGAACCGTGATCTGGAACGGTCCCGTGGGCGTTGCCGAGATCCCCGATTTCGCCGATGGCACGAAGAAGGTCGGCGAGGCCATCGCCGCGTCAGGCGGATACACCCTTGTGGGAGGTGGGGACACCGTCGCGGCCATCGAGTCCCTTGGCCTGGCCGGACGCTACTCGCACGTGTCGACGGGCGGCGGCGCGACGCTCGAGTACCTCGAAGGCAGGGACCTGCCCGGCATCGCGATCCTGAAGGACGCGTGAGCTCGCGACCGCCGGGGAAGCCGCTGCTCGCGGCGAACTGGAAGATGAATCCGACGAACGAGGACGACGCGCTCGACCTCGTGCGCGGGGTGCTGGCGGTCGCGCGCGGACACGCTGACGAGATCGAGGTGGTGATCGTCCCGCCCTTCCCGTGGCTGATCGGCGTCTCGGAGGTGCTCGATCAGTCGGGTGTGAAGCTCGGCGCCCAGGATTGCTTCTGGGAGATGTCGGGCGCTTACACCGGTGAGGTCTCGCCGGCGATGCTCAAAGGATTGTGCCAGTGGGTGATCGTCGGCCACTCCGAGCGACGCCTCTACCTCGGCGAGACAGATGAGATGGTCGCGAAGAAGACCGCCGCCGCGCTCTCCTCCGAGCTCGGCGTGATCATGTGCGTAGGCGAGCTGGCCGACCACTACGACGAGGGGAAGTCCGACGAGATCGTCTCCGCGCAGGTCAGGGCCGGCCTCGCTCTGTGCTCGGCCGACGACTCGGCGCGGCTGGTCATCGCGTACGAGCCCGTGTGGGCGATCGGCAGCGGCCGCAACGCCGACCCCGAGCACGCCTACAAGACCATGCGCCTGATCAGGCGGATCGTCGGCGAGATGATCGGCGCGGGCGCCGCGCGCAAGGTGCGGATCCTGTACGGCGGGAGCGTCAAGGCCAA
>DASZJK010000140.1:0-4351 GCA_035948155.1 Candidatus Dormiibacterota bacterium | reverse complement strand
GAGGCCAGCTACCTCGGGCGCTCCGAGTCCCCGGCCACCGCGACTACCGGGGAGACCTCAGCGTAGGAGGAGCGAGAGCGTAACGTCAGCTCAGGATCTCGGCTGGTGCCAGGTCCGGAGCGAACATCTCGCGGCCGAGAGTATCGCCGCGCGCGAGAGCGCGGCGTACCGCCGCATAGTCCAACGGGAGATTGACCGCATCGATGGCGGTCAGCAACCCGGCACGAAAGTAAAGGATGGCGAAGCGCTCATCGTCGGGGTCGCCCACGACGAGCAGGTCCTCGTACCCGTGCGACAGGCCGGCGATCTGCAGTTTGAGGCTGCCTTGGTCTGACCAGAACCAGGGCAGCGCCCCATACCGGGTCGGCTGGCCGGCGAGGGCGGCGGCAGCTACGCGGGCCTGGTCCATGGCGTTCTGCACGGACTCGAGCATGATCACGCGCCCGGGGGCTCGCGGGTCGGGGAACTGCGTGCAGTCTCCGGCCGCGCAGACCAGGGGATTACTCGTGCGCGCCGCCTCGTCGACGACGATGCCCTGCTCACAACGGAGTCCGAGCTGGCGTGCGAGTTCCAGTCGAGGTCGCATGCCGATGCCGACGAGTACGAGGTCGGCGGCGAGCGACGAGCCATCGGCGAGCACGACCGCCCGGACGGCATCCTCGCCGTCGAAGGCGACCGCGGAGGAGTTCAGGCGGATGTCCACGCCGCGCCGGCGATGGGCCGCGGCATAGGCGTCGGACACGACGGAGGCCACCACACGCGACAGCAACCGCTCGGTTGCTTCCAGCACGGTCACCGATGCGCCAGTGCTGCGCGCCGCCGCGGCCGTCTCCAGCCCGATGAACCCCCCGCCGATCACCACGACGCGGCGCGCGGTGGTCATGGACGAGCGGAGCGCGTGAGCATCGGCGAGGCTGCGCAGGTAGTGGATGCCCGCGAGATCGCTGCCCGGGAGGTCCAGGCGGCGCGGCTCACCGCCCACGGCGAGCCCAGCCTGGTCGAAGTCGACGACCCGGCCGCGGTCGGTCGCCGCGTGGCCAGGCGTACCCGGTTCCGGTGCGGTGATCGAGGTGATCCTCTCGCCGAGGACAAGATCGATCCCGGCCTCGGGGAAGACGTTGGGTCGGCCCAGGGCCAGGCGCTCGACATCGGTCGTGCCGAGCAGGAAGGCCTTCGATAGCGGCGGCCGTTGATAGGGCTGGTGCGGCTCGGCGCCGACGACCGTGACCGGTGCCGCATAGCCGCACCGACGCAGGGTGAGCGCCATGGTGTGGCCGGCCTGGCCGGCGCCGACGATCAGGGTGCCCGCTGCGGTCATTGCGCGCCGACCTCTCGAGGCCTCGGGGACGGTTGCTGCAGACGATGGAAGGCCTACGTCATCCATTCAACCTCACTATAGCTTCTATTACAACGAACATGTTGAAGATTTGCTCTCATCGGATCATGATGCTCTCGACGGGCCACTATATGATCAATAACACTGTTGAAATAGAAGTTCAACGCATACGTTGACTAACTACGAGGCCCCCGCTAGGCTGGCGTTGTTGGCGCAGGCAGCCGCCGCGTAACAGTCAGCCGACGAGGGTCGATCGGCCGCCACGCTCAGCGGAAAGAGGGAGGTTGATCGATGAAGGTAATCCCTACCGAGGAGATCGAGTGGGAGACGGTCGTCGCACCCGATCACGCGGGTCGCGAGGATGCGGGCTGACATGGGAACCACGAACCTCAAGTTCGGCGCCACGTATCCGACGCTCGACCTCGGCACCGATCCTGCCGTGCTCCGTGACTGGGCCGTGGGGATGGAATCGATCGGCTTCGACGAGATCTTCATCCCCGAGCATGTGGTTGGCATCAACGCCGGCCTGCGTCCGGACTGGGAGCCGCTCAACCCGAACACCCTGAAGAAGGACAAGCCGATCTACGACCATACGAACCCGTTCTTCGAACCGCTCGTCGCCATGGGGTTCCTGGCCGCCGTCACCAGCCGCATCACACTGACGAGCGGCGTGATGATCGCGCCCCAGCGGCAGACAGCGCTGATCGCCAAGCAGGCGGCCATCGCGGACGTCCTGAGCCGCGGCCGGATCCGGCTGGGCATCGGCGTGGGCTGGAACGACGCCGAGTTCGAGGCTATGGGCGCGGACTTCCGCGTACGGGGCAGGCGCATGGACGAGCAGATCGACCTGTTGCAGCGCCTGTGGACCGAGGAGTCCGTGACCTACTCCGGGAGGTTTGACACGCTCGAGGCGGCCGGCGTCTGCCCGATGCCCATCCAGCGTCCGATCCCGCTGATAATCGGCGGCGACTCCGACCCGGCGCTGGAGCGTGCGGCGACTCGCGGGGACGGCTGGTTCCTCACCCATACGGCCGCGGAGTGTGTCGACCGGACGTCGCGATTCTGGAAGCGCGTCGATGAGCTCGGCCGCCGCGACGGCATGTCGCTGGTGGGCACGATCTACCAGGGCCCGCGGCCCGCGCTGGCGATGCTCGACGAGGTAGCTGCCTGGGCGGAACTCGGCGCGACCCATCTGAACATCCGTACGGCGACCTATCCGACCCAGTGGTCGGAGGGAAAGCTGGTGCGCAAGACCGACGTCGACGAGCACCTGGAGGCCCTCCGGGAGCTGCGACAAGCGTGGCTTGGCGACTCGTAGACAACTCGTGAAGACGGGAGAGTCTGACAATGACAGAAACTCCAAGCAAAGGCCTGGGACCTGGCAACACCAAGCCCGTCGAGGAACTGATCCGCTGGTTCGTGGACGAATACAACAAGGGCCGCGGATACGCGAAGGTCACGCTGCACCCAGAAGGTACGCTCACCGAACGCCCCAGCGCCCAGTACCCGCAGGGACGAAAGGTGGACCTCGCTGGCCTGATGGGCATGGAGGACCGGCAACTGGCGCTGCAGCCGGATCGGGTGTGGCAGCCCCAGTGGATTGCCGCTCTGGAAGAGGAAGGGCACGGACTGATCCAGTACACACACGTCGGGCACACCGCAGACGGAACCGAGATCGTCTTCTCCGGGCTCAGCACGATCAAGTTCGTCGATGACCTAGTCCACACGTGGGTGGACACTGTGGTGCGGTTCAAGCGGGAGAAAGGCACGACCGAGCTGATTCCGTACTGATAACTCGCGTTCGGCCGGAGACTGGAAATTTAACGCTAGCGTTGATAAACTATCCAGCATTGAACGATGTTTGTGGAGGCGGCCGTGAGGGTCAGTGTCGACGGTGAGCGCTGCGTCGGTTCGGGGCAGTGCGTGGACTTCGCCCCGCAGGTGTTCCGACAGGGCAAAGACGGCGTGTCCTCCGTCATCGAGCAGCCGTCCGCGGAGCACGAGGCGGCCGTCCGCGAGGCGTGGGACACCTGCCCCGTCATGGCGATCGAGATATCCGAGGATTAGGACCCAACCAGGCTCGCGCTCTTCCGCCTCGTGCTTGGCCCTAAAGGAGTAACTCGCGATGGCAATTGCCCTGGACTCTGAGCTGGCGTTCCGCGCCGCCTTCGATCCCTTCGAACAGCAGCTCGTCGATAACCCGTATCCCATCTGGGCGCAGGCCCGCGAGATCGCGCCGGTCTTCTATTCAGACGTTATCCAGGCGTGGGTGGTCACCGACCACGCGCTGCTCGAGGAGATCTTCCGCGACCCCAAGCGTTTTCCCAGCGGCGGCCTCGGAGTGATGACAACTCCTCCGCCCGAGGTTCAGGAGATCCTGTCCGCGATCGACGTCGTGTCGCCGTTGCGTGCGAGCGACCCGCCCGACCACACGCGGCAACGGCGTCCGACGCTGGCTGCCGTGTCACCACGTCGCGTCGCTGCGCTCGAGCCTGCCATCCGCCGCATCGCCGACGAGCTCATCGACTCCTTCATCGACGACGGCGCCTGCGACTTCTACCAGGCGTTCGCATACCCGTTCCCGCTCCGCGTGGTCTCCGGACTGCTCGGGTTCTCCCGCGAGGACGCCGAGCGCCTGCACTACTGGGCGTCATGCCGCGTGGCCCTCGCGTGGGGACGCATGGACCTTGAGGTCTGGAAACAGACAGCCCGCGGCATGGTCGAATTCCACGACTTCGTCAAGGCTCAGGTGCTCGACCGCAGGGCAAACGCTCGCGATGACGGGCTGACGGACTTCGTGCAGAGCGCGCTCGGCGCGAAGGATCCGATGAGCATCCCGGAGATTGTCGAGCAGACTTTCGCCCTAATCACGGGGGGTCACGAAACGACGGCCAACTGGCTGACGTTGAGCATGTATCACATGCTGTCTCACCGCGAACGGTGGGAGGCCGTCTGCTCCGGTACGTACGCTACGGCTGAGCTCGTCGAGGAGGCACTCCGCTACGACAGCCCCGT
>DASZJK010000139.1:0-10060 GCA_035948155.1 Candidatus Dormiibacterota bacterium | reverse complement strand
CCATCCCGTACAGCCGGCCCTGGAACACGAGCTCGGTGCGGCCCGTGATCTCCCGGTCCGCTCCCCCCGCCTGGCCCACGTAGCCAATCCGCTCGCGAATCCGGGCCGCCTCGGTCGCGAGCTCGCATCCGGCGACCCGGGCGGTGCCGCCGCTCGGGGGCATGAGCGTTGCAAGCATGCGCAGCGTCGTCGTCTTGCCGGCGCCGTTGGGGCCGAGAAAACCGAAGATCTCTCCTGCCTGCACGAGCAGGTCCACTCCGGCGACGGCCACGACCTCGCGCTGCCGGGACTTGAAGACACGGCGCAGGCCGCGCGTTTCGATTACTGCTTCAGGAGGCATCCGCCGAGATTCTGGCCGATGTCGTGAACCCGGCGTGGGTCAGCAGGCCCCAGAACGCCTCCTGTGCCGGCCCCAACGGGCATTCTCCCGGCTACGGGCAATCGGCAGGCTACCCTTTGGAAGCTACCTAGTTCGAAGCAGCCGGCGTGTATTTGGGCGCCTTAACGGCCGCTTAACCTGGATCGCGTCGCCAGCCATTAGAGTTCTTCCGTGGCGGTCGGAGCCCACCCCGAGCCGGAAATTCTGCCCGTCCTCGCCCCAGTCGGATCCCGCTACATCAACCGCGAGCTCTCCCGGCTCGACTTCGATGAGCGGGTCCTGGCCATGGCCGAGGACCCCAAGCTCCCGCTCCTCGAGCGGTTGCGGTTTCTGGCCATCTTCAGCCAGAACCTCGACGACTTCTTCCAGGTGCGGGTGGCGGGCCTCAAGGAGCAGGTCCTCGCCGCGATCGCGGTCGCGTCGCCCGACGGAGTGTCACCGCTCGACCAGCTCAAGGCGATCCGCACGAGGGTCGAACGGCTCGTCGAGCGCCAGGTCGGGATCTACAAGCGCGAGATGGTCCCCGCCCTCGCGCAGTCGGGCATCACCATCGTCCGCGCGGGCGACGTCGACAGGAGAGAGCTCTCGGAGCTGCACACCGTGTTCCGGGAGCAGATCTTCCCGGTCCTGACCCCGCTCGCGGTCGACCCGGGACACCCTTTCCCGTACATCTCGCACCTCTCGCTGAACCTGGCCGTGATGGTGCGCGACCCGCAGCGCAAGCAGCAGCGGTTCGCCCGCGTGAAGGTGCCACCGGTCCTGCCGCGGTTCATACCCTTGATCGAGGGCGAGCGATACGTGCCCCTCGAGGACGTGATAGCGCTGCACCTGACCGCCCTGTTCCCAGGCATGGACATCGTGTCGCACAGCCCGTTCCGCGTCACGCGCGACGGCGATCTCGACGACGTCGACAGCGACGCCGAGGACCTGCTCGCCGCGATCCAGACGGAGCTGCGCCGGCGCCGGCGTCACGCGCGCGTCGTGCGCCTCGAGGTCGACCCCGACATGACCCCGGAGGTGCTCGAGCTGCTGACGCGAGAGCTCGAGCTCCAGCCCGCCGACATCTACCAGGTGGACGGGCTGCTGGACATGGGAAGCCTTTTGTCCCTCACGACGCTTGACCGCCCCGACCTTAAGGAAGAAACATGGACGCCCACGACGCAGCCGCGTCTGCGGGGCATCGCGGCCGAGGTCCCGGACCTGTTCGCGGTCCTGCGCGCCGGGGACATCCTGGCTCACCACCCGTACGACTCGTTCGCCACCTCGGTCGAAGCGTTCATCGACCACGCCTCCGGAGACCCCGACGTGCTCGCGATCAAGCAGACGCTTTACCGCACGTCAGGGCCCGCCTCCCCGATCGTCCGCGCGCTGATCCGTGCCGCCGAACGCGGCAAGCAGGTGGTGGCGCTGGTCGAGATCAAGGCGCGTGGCGATGAGCAGGCGAACATCGGATGGGCACGCGCCCTCGAAGAGGCGAACGTGCACGTCGTGTACGGCCTGCTCGGCTTGAAGACTCACGCGAAGGTGACGCTCGTCGTCAGGCGCGAGGGTGCTCACATCCAGCACTACCTTCACGTGGGCACGGGCAACTACAACCCGAGTACCGCTCGCACCTACGAGGACGTGAGCCTGCTCTCGTCGGATTCCGACCTCGGCTCCGACGTGACCGAGCTGTTCAACCTTCTGACCGGTTACAGCCGTCAGAGCCGCTACCGCAAGCTGCTGGTCGCGCCGACCAACCTGCGCCATGGCATCACGCAGCTCATCGAGCGCGAGGGCGTCGTGGGCGGACGGATCATCATCAAGGTGAACAACCTGATCGATCCGGAGATCATCGATGCGCTCTACGCCGCATCGCAGCGCGGCGCGCAGATCGACCTGCTCGTGCGCAGCATGTCCGCGCTGCGGCCGGGCGTCCCGGGCCTTTCGGAGCGGATCCGGGTGCGCTCCATCGTTGGCCAGTTCCTGGAGCACTCGCGCATCTTCATGTTCGGCAACGGCGGACGTCCGGAGTACTACCTCGGCTCCTCCGACCTGATGCAGCGCAACCTCGACCGCCGCGTCGAAGCGGTCGTGCCCGTCACCGACTCGAGGCTGCGCCAGCGGCTGCAGCAGATCCTCGACGTCTACCTGGCGGACGACGTGCTGGCGTGGGAGCTCGGCCCGGACGCGACGTGGCGCAAGGTCCCGACGGTGCGCGGGTTCAACGCGCACAGCCGCTTCAAGGAGCTGGCGCTCGAGAGCGCGCACGGCAACGGGCTGAACGGCGTACCGCACGCCTGACGGTCAGGGACGTGCTCGAACGCGAGGTGAAGCTCGGGGCGGGCCCCGCATTCCATCTTCCTGATCTCGCGGGCGTGATCGAGGGCGTGGCCGTCGGCCCCTCGGAGACGATCCGGCTCGACACCGTCTACTTCGACACGCCCGACCTCCGCCTGGCGCGGTGGGGAGTGTCGCTGAGGCACCGTGCCGGCGAGGGCTGGACGCTGAAGCTCGCGGCGCCGCCTTCGGCGCCAGGCAAGCCTGCGGCCGTCCTGGAGCGCGACGAGCTGACCTTCGAGGGCGGGGCCAAGAAGCCGCCCGACGCCGCGCTCGAGGTGGTGCGCGCGTACGTGCGCAAGGCCGAGCTCGTCCCGGTCGCGCGCCTCTCCACCGTCCGCCGGCGGGTACGGCTCGTCGATCCGACGGGCGTGCGGGTGGCGGAGGTGGTCGACGACGAGGTCTCGGTGCGCGACGGGCGGCGGGTGGCGGCTCGATTCCGTGAGATCGAGGTCGAGGTCCCCGGTCAGGACGGTGTTGATGGTGTGATCACCCCTCTGGTCACGCGCCTGCGCGGCGCAGGCGCGGGCGCGCCGGACCCGACGCCCAAGCACATCCGCGCGCTCGGGCCACGCGCGATCGAGCCGCCCGAGGTCGCGGTGGAGCCGCTTCTGCCCAATGCGCCTGCGCGTGACGTCATCCGCAACGCGATCGCGGAATCGGTGGCCGCGCTTCTGCACCACGACCCGCTGGTGCGCACGGGCCGCGACCCGGAGGCGGTGCACCAGGCCCGCGTCGCGACGCGCAAGCTGCGTTCTCACCTGCGCACCTTCGGGCCGCTGCTCGACGTCGAGTGGACCGAGCCGCTGCGCTCAGAGCTGGGGTGGCTCGCGCTCAGCCTGGGCGCGGTCCGCGACCGCGAGGTGCTTCTGGACAGGCTTCGCAACCGCACGCAGTCGCTGCCGGCGAACGACGTCCGGTCGGCCGCCGCGCTGCTGCAGCTGCTGGAGAACGAGATCGATTCGCTGCGCAAGAAGCTGAAGGAGGACCTCGACTCGCAGCGCTACATCGACCTGCTGGAGAACCTCGTCGCGGCGGCGCACTCGCCTGCGACGCTGCCGGACGCGGATCTGCCGGCGGCCGCCGGGCTGCCGGCCCTCGCCACCACGCCATGGCGGCGGCTGCGCACCGCGACCAAGCAGCTGCCCGACACCCCGACCGACCCAGAGCTCCACCGCATCCGGATCCTGGCCAAGCGCTCGCGTTACGCCGCGGAGGCGGTGGCCCCGGTCGCGCCGGCAGCGGATGCATTCGCGCGGGCGGCCGCGCGGCTGCAGACAGTGCTCGGCGAGCACCAGGACAGCGTCACCGCGCAGGCATGGCTGCGGGCGGCGAAGGTTTCTGGACGGCGCGCGTTCGTCGCCGGGGAGCTGATCGCGCTCGAGGGCATCGCCGCGCATGATGCACGCGCTAAATGGTCGAAGGCGTGGAAGTCGCTCGATCGCAGGAAGCTCCGCGACTGGATGCCCTGACCCTGCGGACCTTCTATGTCGTCCGTCATGGCAAGGCCGGAAACCCCGACAAATGGACGGGCGACGACCGCCTCCGGCCGTTGACCCAGAAAGGGAAGAAGCAGGCGGAGGAGCTGGTCGAGCTCTTCAAGCAGCTCCCGGTCTCAGACGTCTATTCGAGCGATTACCTGCGCTGCATCCAGACGGTCGAGCCGCTCGCCGCGGCGCGGCGCCTGGAGATCAAACGGTCGCCGTCGCTCGAGTTCGGCAGCGGCCTCGAGGGGTTGGGCGAGTTCCTCGGCGATCGCGCGCTCGACGATGTGGTCCTCAGCACGCACGGCGACATCGTGTTCGAGCTGGTCGAAGACCTGGTCGGGCGCGAGGTGATCAAGGCCGGCGAGGGGGGGGACCAGAAGGCTTCGACGTGGGTGCTCGAGGTGGACGAGCACGGCGTGACGGAGAGGGCGCGATACATCCCCGCACCCTGATCGTCCGGCTGCGGCGCGAGATGGCCGCCGCCGCCAACCCGGCACGAGCGGCCGCAATGAAGGCCTACATGAAATCGACGATGTCTTACCGCGGCATAAACATGCCCGAGGTGCGCGCTATAACGCGCAGGGTCTTCGACGACGCGCCGATGACGTGTGACGAGTGGCGCGACACGGTCCTCCGGCTTTGGCGTGGTGCGCGGTATCGCGAAGAGAGGTATGTCGCCCAGATCCTCCTCGAGCACAC
This sequence comes from Candidatus Dormiibacterota bacterium, assembly GCA_035948155.1. Classification (GTDB taxonomy): domain Bacteria; phylum Chloroflexota; class Dormibacteria; order Dormibacterales; family Dormibacteraceae; genus 40CM-4-65-16. The sequence goes on along the minus strand of DASZJK010000139.1, from coordinate 5,176 downwards.
ACGGCACCGGGACTGCCTCAGCCCGCGCGACATGCCGATGCTCGAAGAGATGGTGGTCACGGGCGCGTGGTGGGACCTGGTCGACGAAGTGGCGCCCGTGATCGGTGAGCTGCTGCGTCACCACCCAAAGCAAATGCGCCCGCTGATGCGACTCTGGAGCACCGACCACGACCTGTGGAAGCGTCGGGTCTCGATCATCTGCCAGCTCAAGTTCAAGCGGGACACGGACCTCGAGCTCCTCTACGCGAACATCGAGCCGAACCTGACCGACCGCGACTTCTTCATCCGCAAAGCGATCGGTTGGGCGCTGCGGCAGTACGCGTGGACCGACCCTGATGAGGTCGCGCGATACGTGCGCTCGAACGAATCGCGGCTGAGCGGCCTCAGCAAGCGCGAGGCAATGAAGAACATTTAGGCTGCCATCGTGACGCTGACGCTGCGGGGGCCTGGCCTTACCGAGGACCAGGTGGTCGCCGTCGCACGTCACGGCGAGAAGGTCGCCCTCGCCGCAACCGCTCGCACGAAGATGGAGCGCAGCCGAGCCCGAGTCGAGCGCGCGGCCGCGTCACGCGACCCCGTCTACGGCGTGTCGACAGGCTTTGGCGCGCTCGCGGGCACGCGCGTCGCGCCGCTTCGCCAGCCGGAGCTACAGCTGGCGCTGATCCGCTCGCATGCCGCGGGCGTCGGGCCACCGGTCGACCTCGAGGTCGTCCGCGCGACGATGCTCTTGCGCGCGCGGACCCTCGCCATGGGCATGTCCGGGGTGCGGCCGCTGATCGCCGATGCGTTGATCGGGATGCTGAACGAGGGCGTGACGCCGGTCGTGCCCCGCTACGGCTCCGTCGGCTGCAGCGGCGACCTCGCCCCCCTCGCGCACATCGGGCTTGCGCTCGTCGGTGAGGGAGAGGTGCTCGATGGGCAGGGGGCTCGGCGAGCCGCGCGGCAGGCCCTGAAGTCCGCAAACCTGAAACCGGTGAAGCTCGAGACCAAGGAAGGCCTCGCGCTGATCAACGGCACGGACGGAATGCTCGGCATGCTCGTCCTGGCGTGCGCCGACGCCGAGCGCCTGTTCAAGACCGCGGACGTGACCGCTGCGATGTCGGCCGAGGCTCTTCTGGGAACCGACCGCACATTTCAGTCACGCCTGCAGGAGGTTCGCCCTCACCCCGGCCAGGTGGCAAGCGCCGCGAACCTCGCGCGCCTGATGCGCGGTTCCCAGATCGTGGCGTCCCACCGTCATTCCCAGCACGCGGTGCAGGACTCGTACTCGGTGCGCTGCAGCCCACAGGTCGCGGGCGCCGCACGGGACACTCTCGATTTCGCGCGGCGGGTCGCGGAGGTCGAGCTGTCGTCGGCCATCGACAACCCGATCGTGATGGAGAACGGCGACATCGAGTCGAACGGCAACTTCCACGGCGAGCCGCTGGCCTTCGCGGCGGACTTTCTTGCGATCGCGGCCGCGGAGATTGGATCCATCGCGGAGCGGCGCGTCGACCGGCTTCTCGACCCGCATCGCTCCCAGGGACTGCCGCCGTTCCTCGCCGAGGAGCCAGGGGTGAACTCGGGCCTGATGGTCGCGCAGTACACGGCGGCCGCACTGGTCGCCGAGAACCGGCGGCTGGCGGCGCCCGCGAGCGTCGACTCGGTGCCGACATCGGGGATGCAGGAGGACCACGTCTCGATGGGTTGGGGCGCGGCGCTCAAGTTGCGCACCGTGCTCGACAACGTGACGAGCATCCTGGCCGTGGAGCTGTGCGCGGCGGCTCGCGCGCAGGAGCTGCGGCGGCCCCTCGAACCCTCGGCGGCGACCGGCGCCGTCCGTGTGGCGCTGCGCAAGCACGTCGCCGGCGTCGGGCCCGACCGCGTCCTCGCCCCGGAGCTCGCTGCGGCGGAGGAATTGATCCGCAGCGGCGCCGTGGTCGAGGCCGCGGAATCGGTGGCCGGCAGCCTGCAGTGAGCCGAACCGTCCGAGCGCCGAGGGGCTCCGAGATCTCGTGCCTCGGCTGGCCGCAGGAAGCCGCCATGCGCATGCTGATGAACAACCTCGACCCGGAGGTGGCCGAGCGACCAGAAGACCTGGTTGTGTACGGCGGCACAGGCCGCGCCGCGCGGTCGTGGGAGGCGTACGAAGCGATCGTGCGCGAGTTGAAGCGGCTTCGCTCCGACCAGACGCTGCTGGTGCAGTCGGGCAAGCCCGTCGGCGTTTTCGAGACGCACGAGTGGGCCCCGCGCGTCCTGATCTCCAATTCGATGCTGGTTCCGGAGTGGGCGACCTGGGAGGAGTTCCGGCGCCTGGAGGCGCTCGGGCTGACGATGTACGGCCAGATGACCGCGGGGTCGTGGATCTACATAGGTACGCAGGGCATTCTTCAAGGCACGTACGAAACATTCGCGGCGGTCGCCCGCAAGAGGTTCGGTGGGTCGCTCGAAGGAACCATCACGCTGACGGCGGGCCTCGGGGGAATGGGCGGCGCGCAGCCGCTGGCGGTGACGCTCAACGGCGGCGTCGCGCTGTGCGTGGAGGTCGACCCCGAGCGGATCGCGCGCCGGCTCGAGCACCGCTACCTCGACGAGCGCGCCGACGACCTCGAGCATGCGCTGCGTCTGGCGACCAAGGCGAAGAAGGCAGAGCGAGCCCTCTCCATCGGCGTGCTCGGCAACGCGGCGGACGTCTTTCCCGAGCTGGTGCGCCGCGGCTTCGAGGTCGACGTGGTCACCGACCAGACTCCCGCGCACGACCCATTGAGCTACATCCCGTCAGGGATGTCTCCGGAAGATGCGGCCGAGCTCCGCCTCGACGAGCCGGACGAGTACGTGCGGCGCGCGCGCGAGAGCATGTCACGCCAGGTCGACGCGATGATCGCGTTCCTCGACCGCGGCGCTGAGGTCTTCGACTACGGCAACAGCCTGCGCGCCGAGGCGCGTCTGGGTGGGAGCACGCGCGCGTTCGACTATCCCGGGTTCGTGCCCGCGTACATCAGGCCGCTCTTCTGCGAGGGCAAGGGGCCGTTCCGCTGGGTCGCGCTGTCCGGCGACCCCTCGGACATCGCCGCGACCGACCGCGCGATCATGGACGAGTTCTCGGACGACGAGGCACTGGTGCGCTGGATCAAATCCGCGAGCGAGCGCGTGAAGTTCCAGGGGCTGCCGGCGCGCATCTGCTGGCTCGGCTACGGAGAGCGCGCACGCGCGGGCCGGCGCTTCAACGAGCTCGTTCGCTCGGGCCAGGTCAAGGCTCCGATCGTCATCGGCCGCGACCATCTCGACTCCGGCTCGGTCGCTTCGCCGTATCGCGAGACGGAGGCGATGCGCGACGGCTCGGACGCGATCGCGGACTGGCCCATCCTCAACGCCCTGCTCAACACGTCGAGCGGCGCGACGTGGGTCAGCGTTCACCACGGCGGTGGCGTCGGCATCGGTCGGTCGATCCACGCGGGCATGGTCGTCGTGGCCGACGGCACCGACCTCGCGGCGCAGAAGCTCGAGCGCGTGCTCACCAACGACCCCGGCACCGGCGTGATGCGCCACGCCGACGCCGGCTACGAGCGCGCGGTGGAGGTTGCGCGCGAACGTGGTGTCCGCATTCCCATGCTCGACTGAAATGCGCGATAGTCGCGACTATCCGCGGTTTTCGCGCATCAAAAGGGCCGTTAGTCGCGACTATCGCGGGGTTTCAACATGAACGGCTCGGGGAGCTGGCACGCCGAGCAGGCCTGGCTCGGCCATCCCGCGGAGAACGTGCTGATCGAGGTTGCGGGCGGGCGCATCAGGTCGATCACCGAAGGCGTTGCCGCCCCGCACGACGCGATCGCTCTTCGCGGATGGACCTTTCCGGGCTTCGCCAACGCCCACAGCCACGCGTTTCAGCGACTGCTGCGCGGCGAGGTCGAATCGAGCGGCGGCGACTTCTGGGAGTGGCGGTCCCGCATGTACGGCTATTCGGAATGGGACGCGGCCGACTACTTCAACCACGCGCGTCGCGTTTTTCGAGAGATGCTGGAGGCTGGCATCACTGCCGTCGGTGAGTTTCACTACCTGCACGCGCACGGCAACGAGCTCGGGGTGGCGCTCATCGACGCCGCGCGCGAGGAGGGCATCCGCATCACGCTCATCGACGCGTGCTACCTGCGCGGAGGCCTGGATGACCGGCCGCTCGAACCCGAGCAGCAGTCGTTTTCCGATGGCAACGCTGACAGCTGGGCGCGACGCGTCGACGAGCTGCGCGAGGCGGACGGCGTGCGCATCGCGGCGGCGATCCACAGCGTGCGCGCCGTCGACCCCGAGTCGATGCGCGTGGTGGCAACGTGGGCACGCGACCGCAAGGCGCCGCTGCACATCCATCTTGCCGAGCAGCCGGCCGAGGTCGAGGAGTGCCTGCGGGTCGAGGGCTGCACGCCCGTGGAGCTCCTCGAGCGCGAGGGCATCCTGGGACCTGACCTGACCGCGGTGCATACCATCCACGTCAACGAGCGCGATGTCAGGTTGCTGGGGGAGAGCGAAGTCACCGTGTGCGCGTGCACGACCACCGAGCGCGACCTCGGCGACCGGGTCGGGCCGCTGACGGCGCTGGCGGACGCCGGCTGCGCGCTTGCCGTCGGCAGCGACTCGAACGCGGTCATCGACATGCTCGAAGAGGCCGGCGGCCTCGAGCTCGACCAGCGCCGGGCGACCGGACGTCGGGTGCTCCACGAACCGGAAGAGCTTTTCAGCGCGGCGACGGTGAACGGGATGCGCGCCCTGGGCTGGGACGCGGGTGAGCTGCGCACCGGCATGCTGGCCGACTTCGTGACGCTGCAGAGGGACGATGCCGAGCGGCGCGAGATCAGCCTCGCGCAGCTGATCTATACGTTCAGCGGTCGCGACGTGACGAGCGTGGTGGTTGGCGGCGAAACCGTCATCCAGAAGTGACCGGCGCCGGAAGTCTCTTGCATCTTCGACGGCCTAGGCGGCCGGGCGCCTGCGGCGCTGAAGCCGGCGTCAAGGGGCCCGGCGCTGCGTCGCTGCCCCCGCGACCACGACGCGGGGACCCCAGCAGGTGCGCTCCTAGCCGCGCCACCCTTTCCTTGGCTCCGGCCGCCGATGCCGCGAATCTGCTGCGACACTCCGTCGCCGGTCACTTCCGATGAGACGGCTGCGCAACATCGGGCGGCTGTTCACGGGCACCACCGCCGGCGTG
>DASZJK010000138.1:0-2557 GCA_035948155.1 Candidatus Dormiibacterota bacterium | reverse complement strand
TCGAGCGCGCAGCTCGCGGGACTGACAACCTGCTGCCGCCGCTGAAGGCGGCGCTCGCCGACTACGTCACCATCGGCGAGTGCTGCCGCGTGCTGCGTGGGGTGTTCGGCGAATACCACCCAGGGGAGGCCGCGTGATGGATCCGTACCCGGCTGTGATTCCAATGCTTGCGTACGAGAACGGACCCGAGTCGATGGACTGGCTCATCAAGGCGTTTGGGTTCCGCGAGAAGGACCGGAGGATGGAGGACGGACGGCTCACGCATGGCGAGCTCGACACAGGCGGGGGCGTGATCATGCTCGCCACACCTTCGCTTCACTATCACGGCCCCAAGCATCACCGCGAGGAGTGTGAGATCGCGCGCAGCTGGCACGACGTGCCTTACATCATCGACGGCATCCTCGTCTACGTTGAGGACGTCGACGCGCACTTTGCGCGGGCGAAGGCTGCAGGCGCGACGATTCTCTCGCCAGTGGAGCAGAGTGGCGAAGGCGGCAAGCGCTATCGCGCCGAGGACGTCGAGGGCCACCGCTGGATGTTCATGGCCAGACGTTGAGCCAGAAGCCACGCAAGGTCGATCCGCTAAACGATCTCCGCCGGCGCAAGTACGAGGCGGGCCACGGCGACGCCGAAGCGTTCAACCGCCAGCACGCGAAAGGCAAGCTGACGGCGCGCGAGCGCATCGCCCGCCTCGTCGACCGCAACTCGTTCGAGGAGATCGACCTGTTCGCACGCCACAGCGACGGAGTGCCGGGCGACGGCGTCGTCACCGGGATGGCGAAGATCGACGGCCGCGACGTGATGCTCTTCAGCCACGACGCGAGCGTGTTCGGAGGCTCGCTAGGCGAGGTGTTCGCGGAAAAGGTCATCAAGGTGATGGACCTCGCGGTGAGCAACCGCATCCCGATCATCGGCATCAACGACTCTGGCGGCGCGCGGATCCAGGAAGGAGTGGTCTCGCTGGCCGGCTACGCGGAGATCTTCTGGCGCAACGTCGAGGCGAGCGGTCTGATCCCGCAGCTGAGCCTCATCCTCGGGCCCTGCACCGGCGGCGCGGTGTACTCGCCGGCGATCACCGATTTCACCTTCATGGTCCACGGGGTCGGCTACATGTTCATCACCGGACCGGAGGTCATCCGCGTCACCACCGGCGAGGACGTGACTTTCGACTCACTGGGCGGCGCCGAGGTGCACAACGTCCGGTCCGGCGTGGCGCACTTCCTCGCCGAAAGCGAGGAGGAATGCTTCGCGCAGGTGCGCAAGCTCTTCCGGTACATCCCGCAGAGCTGCGAGGACCAACCGCCGCAGCTCGAGCCGGCAGACGACGCCGAGCGCGCGGCGCCGGGCCTCGCCACGGTCATCCCGGACAACCCGAAGGAGCCGTACGACATCAAGGACGTGATCGGCATGGTCGTCGACGACGGTGAGTTCTTCGAGGTGCAGCCCTTCTTCGCGATGAACATCGTGGTCGGCTTCGCGCATCTCGACGGCAAGCCGGTCGGGGTCGTCGCCAACCAGCCGAAAGTGATGGCGGGCGCGCTCGACATCAACGCGTCGGACAAGGGTGCGCGCTTCGTGCGCTTCTGCGACGCGTTCAACATCCCGCTGCTCACCTTCGTCGACGTGCCCGGTTTCCTCCCTGGAACCGCGCAGGAGTACGGCGGCATCATCCGCCATGGGGCCAAGCTGCTCTACGCCTTCAGCGAGGCGACGGTGCCGAAGCTGACCGTCATCACGCGCAAGGCATACGGTGGCGCGTACTGCGTCATGTGCTCCAAGCACATCCGTGCGGACTTCAACGTCGCATGGCCGACCGCCGAGATCGCGGTGATGGGGCCCGAGGGCGCGGTCAACATCCTGTTCCGGCGCGAGCTTGCCGCCGGGTCGGCCGATCGCTCGCAGCTGGTCGCGGACTACACCGAGCGATTCGCCAATCCCTACATCGCCGCCGAACGCGGGTACATCGACGACGTGATCGAGCCCGGACGGACGAGGTTCGAGCTCATCCGCGCGCTGCGCATCGCGATGCGCAAGGAGCGCCGGCGGAGCCCACGGTGGCACGGCAACATTCCACTCTAGAGGCGCGGGGGAGGCAGGCCTCCCCCGCGAAGCCCCCTCCGTTGGCCGTCGACGTCTGGCGGCGTCTGGTGAGACGCGCCTGGTTACGGCCGGAATGAATCCGGCCTTCAGCAGCACCTCGTCTAAGGCGCGGGGGAGCCAGGGCTCCCCCGCGAAGCCCCCTCCGTGGCCGTCGACGTCTGCGGCGTCTGAGGAATGGACCCCCGTCTGATCCGGCTCGAACACTGGGCGGAAGAGGACTTTCCACTCCTTGTCAAGCTCAACGCGCCCGAGATGACCGAGCACCTCGGCGGCCCGGAGACCGACGAGCAGCTGCGGCGGCGGCACGAGCGCTACTTCCGCCTTGCCGATTCGACCGAGGCATTCATCTACAAAATCGTGCTCGAGTCGACCGGCGAGGTCGTCGGCGGCGTGAACTTCTGGGAGCGCGAGTGGCAGGGCAGGCCGGTCTACGAGATGGGGTGGGGCGTGCTGCCCC
>DASZJK010000137.1:0-2590 GCA_035948155.1 Candidatus Dormiibacterota bacterium | reverse complement strand
CGACCCCGTCGTAGCGGGTCCGGCTGCCGAGGTCTGCGGCGACGCTCGTCCCGAGCATGCTCAGCATCGGGTGCTTCTCCAGCGCCCAGATCCCGTTGTTGCCCACCACGCAAACGACCTGGATGCCGTGTCGGACCATCGTGTCGAACTCCATCGCCGCGAAGCCGAACGCCCCATCACCGGACAGAAGGATGACCTGGCGGTCCGGGCGCGCCAGCTTGGCCGCGATCGCGTAGCCCGGCCCCGATCCGAGGCACCCGAACGGTCCCGGGTCGATCCAGAGGCCCGGCTGATCGCGCTCGATCAGACGGCCCGCGAACGAGACGAAGTCGCCGCCGTCCCCGACGATGATCGCGTCGCGCTCCGCGAAACGCTCGACCTCGGCGATGAGCCGTGCCGGATGCACCGGCGAGCCCCCGACGCTCTTCATGGCCTCGTCCTTCCCGCGGCCTTCAGCTTCGGCCTCGCGCAGCTTCGCCACCCACGCGTCGCTTCGCGGCGCACCCGAGACGGCGCTCGCCAGCTCGCGCAGCGCCGCCTTCACGTCGCCGTAGATGCCGGCCTCCGCCGGCCGGTGCTTCCGATGGTCGTCGACGTCGATGTAGATCAGCCTCGAGTCCTCGCCAAAGACCGGCGCCTGGCCGAAGTTGAGTCGAAAGTCGAGCAGCGCGCCGATCAGGACCACGAGGTCGGCTTCGCGCAGAGCCACGCCGCGCGCTCGGGAGAAGAAGAGAGGATGGTGCGGCGGGAGCGTTCCACGCGCCATTCCGTTGACGGTGAGCGGGACATTGGCGACCTCGACCAGATCACGCAACTCGTTCTCGGCGTGGGCCCACCACACGCCGCCGCCGGCGACGATCACAGGCCGCTCCGATTCGCGGAGCAGCCGCGCGGCCCGATGCACGAGCTCGGGGTCTGGGGGCGGCCCGGGGTCGACGGTCAGGTGCTCGGTCGCTTCTGGAAGATCCGCGGCGCCGAAGAAGACGTCGATCGGGACGTCCATGAACACTGGACCGGTGCGCCGGCTCAACGCGGTGCGCAACGACTCGGCGGTCGACGCGTACGCGTCCTCGGCCGACCCGAGCGTCATCGCGTGCTTGGTGAGGCTGCGGACGACCTCGAGGTGGTCCATCTCCTGGAGCGAGCCCATGCCCCAGCGGGCCACCGGCGCGCGTCCGCCGATGACGAGCATCGGGCTGTCGTTGCTCTTCGCCTGCGCGAGTGCAGTGGTCGCGTTGGTCACGCCCGGCCCGGCGGTGACCGCGGCCACGCCGCACTCGCGCGTCACCTTGGCCCAGCCCTCGGCGGCGAACGTGGCCGACTGCTCGTGCCGGAAATCGACCACGCGGATGCCGTGCTCCACCGCGCCCGTCAGCACAGGCCAGATATGCGCGCCGTTGAGGGTGAACAGGTGGCTGACCGCGGCGCGCTTGAGCGCAAGCGAGATCAGCTCGCCGGTGTTGCCTGAGTCGGCCAAACCTACTCGATCATCGCCCAGGGCATGGCCGGCGTGTTGAAGGCCGCCCGCGGCGAGCCCTCGCGCGGGATGACGATCACGCCGCCCTCGGCGTCGAGAGCCCTGGTCAGATAGTCGACGGCGCCATTGGCCACGGATTCGGCCTCCATCCCATGCTGGAGCTCGATCACCATCAGTCGAGCCAGGCCGAGACGGATGAACGCCTCACCCAGCCCGGTGCCACACACGCCGCCGAAGCGGTCGTCGACGTACAGGCCGGCGCCGGGGATCGGCGAATCCCCGATGCGACCAGGCAGCTTGCCCGTCCTTCCGCCGGTCGACACGGCGACCGCGAGGTGACCATCCGAGTCGCGGGCCACGGCGCCGACCGTGTCCGCGCCCTGCAGCAGCTGCTGGCGCTTTCGGTCGGTGATGAAGATCTCGGGATCCGCCATCTCCAGGCCGTGCTCGCGCGCGAAGCGCGATGCGCCGCCGGCAGCAAGAAGGACGTGTCGTCCGTCCGCCATGATTGCGACCGCAAGGTCGATCGGATGCCGCACGTCGCGCAGGCATGCGGCCCCGCCCGCGCGCAGCTGCGCTCCCTCCATCACACCGGCGTCGAGCTCGACGACGCCGTCGGCGTTGAGGCAGGCGCCGATGCCGGCGTTGAGCAGGGGCTCGTCCTCCATGTGGCGAACCGCGGCGACCGCCGCAGCCAGCGCTCCATCACCGATGCAGGTCCAACCGGCGTCGCGCGCGCGCTCGACCGCCGCCTGGCGAAGCGGCTTCTCGGCTGGTGGAACGGACCCGGCGCCGCCGTGGACGATCAGCGCCGGACGGGTCAACTGAGCGGCTTAGTAAGCCTCGGCCTGAAGGTCCGGCCAGTTGTCCCGTCGCTCGACGAACCGGCGCTCGGCGACACGCCTGTCGAAGGGGAACAGCACGCGACGTCCGGCGTTGGCGCGCTCCGGGTCGCGGCGCTCGCCAAACCGCCGCTCCACGCCGGCCCGGCGGTCATAACCGCTCCGTCGCTCGGGACCACGAGAGACCATCTCCACCCTCTTCGACGCGAGATCCTACCGCACGCGGCGGTTCAATTCGTCGAGTTTCGCGTCGATTTTTTGCTCCGACCGC
>DASZJK010000136.1:0-3682 GCA_035948155.1 Candidatus Dormiibacterota bacterium | reverse complement strand
GCGGCGCGCGCGATCGGCGCGCACGACTTCATCTCGTCGATGCCGAACGGATACGACACCGACGTGCGCCGGCGGGGCGTGCGGCTGTCGTCAGGGCAGCGCCAGCTGGTGGCGTTTGCGCGTGCCTTCCTGGCCAACCCGCGGGTGCTGATCCTCGACGAGGCCACATCGTCGCTGGACCTGCCGTCGGAGCGCCTCGTGCAGCGCGCATTACGAACCCTCCTCGCTGCGCGTACGGCGTTCATCATCGCCCACCGCCTGTCGACGGTCGAGATCGCGGACCGGGTGCTGGTCATAGACAAGGGGCGGGTCGTGGAGGACGGGGAGCCGGGCGAGCTCCAGCGCGGGGAAGGGCAGTACGGCTCGCTGCACCGGGCGTGGGTGGAGTCACTGGCTTAGTCCGGCTGCAGCACTCGCTCGGATAAGGGGTCTGGGGGCCCAATCCTCGCCCATATACTTGGGCGCCCCGTGAGCGCTGCAGTCAAACCGGCCAAAGCCACCGGCGTCGCCGGGCTGTCGATCGTGCTGCCTGCCCACAACGAAGCCGCCAACATCCGCACGGCGGTGGAAAAAGGCCTGGCGACCGGGGAGAAGCTCGCCTCCAGGTACGAGGTCATCGTGGTCGACGACGGCAGCCAGGACCGCACCAGCCACGAGGTTGAGGCGCTCGCCAAGAAGCACTATCCGCGCGTCCGGCTGGTCAAGCACCACGTCAACCTCGGCTACGGGGCGGCGCTTCGCACCGGCTTTCGGCAGGCGCGCTACGACCTCGTCTTCTTCACAGACTCGGACAACCAGTTCGACATGTCGGAGCTCGAGTACTTCCTGCCGATGATGGCCGACAACGACATGATCACCGGGTTCCGCGTCTATCGCTACGACACGGTCCTCCGATGCCTTCTGTCGTGGTGCTACAACCGCCTCGTAGGCGCGCTGTTTCGCCTGCGCGTGCGCGACGTCGACTGCGCATTCAAGCTCATGCGCAAAGAGGTGGTGCAGAAGGTCACCATCGAGTGCGACAACTTCTTCGTCAACACGGAGCTGCTCGCGAAGGCGAGGCGATGGAACTTCCGGATCGCCGAGAAAGGAGTCCGTCACTACCCACGCGTAGCGGGCGAGACGTCAGTCAGGCCTTCCGACATTCCTCGCACTCTCCGCACCGTCTTCTCGATGTGGCGGCGGATCCACTTCCCGACGCGCAAGGAGATGGACAACCTCCGCACAAGCGAGCAGTCGAAGCCAGGCGTTAGCGAGTTCATCCCGGCTCGCGACTGAGCTGAAAAAAGAGTTCTACCGCGAGTACAACCAGGTGGAGGACGTCCACTGGTGGTTCGTCGCCCGGAGGCGGATCTTCCTCTCGCTGCTCGACCAGTACCTGAAGGAGAGCTCCGCAGCTCCGCGCAGGATCCTCGACGTCGGCTGCGGGACCGGCACGATGCTCACCTACCTCGCCAGGTATGGCGAGGCGGAGGGCATCGACGTGGACGCGGATGCGATCCAGTACTGCCGCGAGCGTGGCCTGACCCGGGTCTCGCAGGCAGGAGCCGACCGCCTGCCGTTCGCGGACGACGCATTCGGGCTCGTGACCGCCCTTGACGTCATCGAGCACATCGACGACGACAGAGCGGCGCTACAGGAGGTGCGGCGCGTGCTCCAGCCGGGCGGGAGCTTTCTCGTCGCGGTGCCCGCGTACCGATTCCTGTGGGGACGCCAGGACGATATCAACCTGCACAAGCGCCGCTACCTGGCGCGCGAGCTTCGAGAGCGATTGACGACGGCGGGTTTTGAGGTGGTGCGGCTGAGCTACATCAATGCCGTCCTGTTCCCGGCCATCGCTGCCCTCCGGCTCGTTCGGCGCCTGCTGCCGAAGCCTGAGAACGTGCAGTCCGACTTCACAGTTCCCGCGCCGAGACCGCTGAACTTCCTCCTCGGCCACGTCTTCGGCGCTGAGCGATTCGTGGTGAAGCAGTTCGACATCCCGTTCGGAGTGTCGATCATGGCCCTGGCCCGGAAGCCCAATGCGAGCTAGCACCGGCCGGCCACCGCTCTGGCTGTCTGCCGCGGCGCTCACCGCAGCGATCACGGCGACGGACGGGCTCGCGCGCCGGGTGAGCCACTTCGTGGAGCAGCCGTACGACAACGACTTCCGCCTCAACTACGTGGCCGCGAAGATCGGCCTGACGTATGGCTGGTCGCACATCTACGACCTTGGCCTCGAGCAGCGGGTGATGGCGGCCGTGACCCCATACGCGAACGGCATCAACACGATGCACAACTACGTGACGCCGCCGCCGATGGCCTGGCTCCACGTCCCGTTCACATTGCTGCCGGTACCCGCAGGCTTCGTGGTCTGGGTGATCTTCACGACCGCGCTGCTGGTCGGCGCCTGGTGGTTGGTCTCACCGGGGACGGGTCTTGCGCGCGTGACGTTGCTGCTCATCGCCTTCGCGCTGTGGCCGATGTACTACGCGTTCCTCATCGGTCAGACCGTGCCGCTGACGATCGCGTGCCTCGCGGTTTGCTGGTGGTGTCTGGACCGGGGTCGCTGGGCGCCCGCCGGCGTCGCCCTCTCGCTTGCGCTGTTCGTCAAGCCGCAGCTCGTCTTGCTGTTGCCGTTTGCGCTTCTGGTGAGCGGCCGGTGGCGGCCGGTGCTGTACTGCGCGCTCGGCTGTCTGGTCCTGGGTGCCGCCTCCCTGGCGTCGTTGGGTTCCCATGGCATCGCCACGTACGAGACGAGCGTGAGCTACACGTCGACCAACGTGTTCCACGGCATCCTCACATTCGCGTGGTTTGGACGCGGGGTGGTGGCCATGTCCATCGAGGTCTCGCTCGGGCTGATCGCCGTGGCCCTGGCCTGGTATCGCCGCGAGCGCATGGACCTGGTGTTTGCGTTGGGAATCGTTGGAAGCACGGCGTCGGCCTTCTACCTCCACGAGTACGACGTCCCGGTCTTCTTGCTGCCGGCCTGGATCCTGCTCCGCTCTGGCCTGAGCGTGCCCCAGCGAGCGTGGCTCCTCCTCGGAATCGCTTGCGCGCAGCTCGTCGCGATCGGGATCATCCGGCCGATCCTGCTGTGGGAGGCCGGTTGGATCGGACTCCTCGGGCTCGAGCCATGGCTCGTCGCCCGCGTGCCGAGGCTGACCATCCCGCGCTCCGTTGAGGCGAGTCCGGTCGAGTCGTAGGCCGCTCGGGGGCGCCGGGTTGAGGCCCCCCGCGCCGCAGGTCCCTAACTGAGGGACAATGCACACCGCCAGCACGGCGGGCTTGTCCTCAAAGTCGTCCCCAAAAGGAGGGCGCCGGAATGGATTCACCCACAAGCTACTTTCACTGGGGCTTCATCCTCATCTCAGTTCCGAACGTGCTCGTGATCGCAGGGATGGTGGCGCTCTTTGCAATTGCGCTGATCGCTCCCTTCCCGCATGGGCGCGAGGACGAAGATGGGCACCGCTAAACCAGCTGCCGTGCAGCCCGTGGCGGAACCCGCGAGCTGGACCCAGCGCGTGAGGCACCTGATCGACCGCCAGCTGCCGATGGACCACCTGCTCCCGACCCGGCAGCCGTACTACGTCGGATCGTGGGTCTACGTTTTTGGGGTCGTCACCATCGCGGCGCTCGGCTGGGTCGTGGTCAGCGGGGTGGTGCTCGCCTTCATGGGTCCGCAGTGGTGGCACGACTCTGGCGT
>DASZJK010000135.1:0-1906 GCA_035948155.1 Candidatus Dormiibacterota bacterium | reverse complement strand
CAACGCCTTGGCGATGCTCGGATCGCTGACCGAGGGCACGCCACCGCTTGCTCGGTCGACCTCCAGCAAGCACTGGCGCAGTGCCTGAGCGAGGAGCGCGTCGGTGAGGCGGGTGACGACAGCCTCCGACCCGGGACCGCTCGACGCCATCTCGCTCGCGATCATGCGGATGAGACCGACGAGCCACTCCGGCGCGCGGCCCTCGCTCCCGCGGAGATGCACCACGGTCGGCAGGGCTTCGAGCAGTGGCCTACCCGTCAGCTGATCGACCGCGAATCCGCCGCACAGCAGCTCGCTCCGCTGGCCGCCTCCGCCGTGATCCAGCCGGCCGTTCACCGGAGGGGTGCGCTCGAGGATGGTGTCGAGCCACTGCACCGCGCTGTTAGGCGAGTCCTTGACGGTGTGCGCTTCGCCGCGGGGAATGATCACGAGGTCACCGGCCGTGAGCCGGATCGGCGCCGGCTCCCCCTCAACCTCGAGCACCGCGTTGCCAGCCGTCAGCAGGTGGAACGCAGGTCGCGAGCGCGCCGCGACCTTGAAGCCCCACGGCGAGCTCATATGGGATAAGCAGTAGACGGTGCTGCTCACGGTGAGGCGGAGCAGCAGCTGGCTCAGCCCGTCGGGTTCCGCAAAGTCGCCCAGCGAACGCATCACCAGCCTTCGTGCTCTGGAACTTTGCGGCCGACCATCCAGAGGAAGAACCACGTCCCCGAGTCGCCCATGTACGCGAACTCCTTGTGCAGCGCCTTCTTGGTGGCGTCGAAATCGCCGAGCGAGTCGAGGTACCGCTTGAACCCCTTGTATTCGGCATCGAGCTCGAGCATCCGCCCCGCGTTGGAGGCGATCGCCTCGAGCTTCTTGCGGTTGCGGATTACGCGCGTGTCGCCCATGAGCTTGTCTATGTCCCTGGTCGAGAGCCTGGACACCCGTTTGGGATCGAACCCCTTGAAAGCCTCCTGGATTCCCGGCCACTTCGCCTCGACGACCCGCCAGCTGATGCCGGTCTGAAACATCACCCGCGCCATCGCCTCGAGGTATCCGGAGAGCTCCTTCGGAGGCTTCTGCTGCCTGTGCTCGGGCATGGTGGCTTGATGTTATGCGCCGCCCGGCACAAGCGCAGTTAGCCGATTCGCCGGGAGCTTTTGCCGGGCCTCCGGGCGGGCGATCGGCAAAGGATTCCGGCTTACTGGGCCTGTTCTGGCCGGAACCGGGTGCGTAGCTTGGCCTGCATGACAACAACAACAGACGCCAAGCACGTGGTCGACCAGTACAACCGCGCCCTGGAGGGCAAAGACTTCGCCGCGGCAAGGGGTTTTCTTGCCGACGACCTTCGTTTCGAGGGCCCGATCGATCACTTCGAGAAGGCCGATGACTACATCACCGCGATCACGCGGCTTCATGGAATGGTCATAGGCGTTGAGCACCAGAAGACGATCTCCAACGGGGACGAAGTCGCGCTCTTCTACCTGCTCGACACGGCAGTCGCCAAGGCGCCGGTCGCCGAGTGGTACACGGTTCGGAGCGGAAAGATCGTGCACCTGCGCGCGTACTTCGACGCGCGGCCTTTCTCGCCGCCTTCGCGTTAGTCGCCGGTCACCGCTTCAGCCGGCCTGGCCGCGCCGACGCCGACCAGCAGCAGCCACGCACCCGTGACCATGAAGACGAACGAGCCCAGCATCCCCACGGCGACCACGTAAAGACCCCAGGTCGCGCCAAAGAAGAAAAACAGCGCGCCGGCTTGCTCGGTGAGGAGGCACACGAAGCTGCCGACCGTGCGCAGCACGACGCCCACGTCCGCTGCGCTGAGGGCCTCGCGAAGGCTGCGGTAGAGGATCACCTCGACGACGAGGAGCACTGCGATGATCTCCACGCCGATCGCCTGGTGGGATTGGCCGCCCATCAGGAC
>DASZJK010000134.1:0-5374 GCA_035948155.1 Candidatus Dormiibacterota bacterium | reverse complement strand
ACCGCGGTCGCGGTCGGGACTGCCGGACAGGCCGGCGAGGTGCTCGGCAAGGGCTACAGGGAGATCACGCAGCACTATCCGCGCCCAGGGTGGGTCGAGCACGACCCGACAGAGATCTGGGATGCCGTACAGGCGAGCGCGAAGCAGGCGCTCCAGGCAGCGGCCGTGGATTCCGGCGACGTCCGCGCGATCGGGATCACCAACCAGCGGGAGACGCTGGTTCTCTGGGACCGCAAGACGCTCGAGCCGATCGCGCCCGCGATCGTGTGGCAGGACCGGCGCACGGCCGGCGAGTGCGCACGCCTCCGCGCCGCGGGACACGAAGAGCGCGTGCGCGAAGTGACCGGACTCGTCCTGGATCCCTACTTCACCGCAACCAAGCTCGCGTGGGCGCTGAAGAACGTCGACGGCGCGAAGGACGCTGCGGCCGGCACCGTCGACTCGTGGCTCATCGCGAAGCTCTCCGAAGGACGCGCCCACGTGACCGACGCCTCCAACGCGTCGCGCACGCTCCTGTTCGACATCGGGCGGGGCGAGTGGAGCGAGGAGATGGCCGCGTTGTTCGGCGTCTCGCTCGCCAACCTGCCCGAGGTCGTGGACTCGAGCGGAATGATCGCCGCCAACGTCAGCGGGATTGCAGGGGATCAGCAGGCCGCGCTGTTCGGACAGGCGTGCACAGAGACCGGCATGGCCAAGAACACGTACGGCACGGGCTCGTTCGTGCTGGTGCAGACCGGCCCGGATCGGGTCGCGTCGCGGTCGGGGATGCTCACCACCGTGGCGTGGCGGCGTGGGGGAAAGCTGAGCTACGCGCTCGAGGGCGCGATCTTCGTCACCGGCGCCGCGCTGCAGTGGCTGCGCGACGGACTCGGCATCATCGCCAGCGCGTCGGAAGCCGGTCCGCTGGCGGCGTCGGTTCCCGACACCGGCGGCGTGTTCCTGGTCCCCGCGTTCGCCGGTCTCGGCGCACCTCACTGGGACCCGTACGCGCGCGGCACGATCGTCGGACTGACCCGCGGCACGACGCGCGCGCACCTGGTCCGAGCCGCCGTCGAGGCGATGGCGTACCAGACCCGCGACGTCGTCGAGGCGATGGAAAAGGACACGGGCCGCAAGCTGACGGAGCTTCGCGTGGACGGGGGAGCGGCCGTGATGGATGTGCTTTGCCAGCTGCAGGCCGACCTCCTGGGCATCCCGGTCCGCCGGCCGCGCCAGACCGAGACCACCGCCCTCGGCGCGGCGTTCCTGGCGGGGCTCGGCGCCGGAGTCTGGGGCGACCGCGACCTGGCCCGCCTGTGGAAGCTCGACCGCGAGTTCGAGCCGACGATGTCCCGCGACCAGGCCGACTCGATGCAATCGCGGTGGCGGCGCGCCGTGGAACGCAGCCTGCAATGGGAAAATCAGTAGTCCTGTGAGCGAAGCCCCTTCCCGTCCGATCCGGCACCAGAACCTGTACGCCCACCACCTGTGGCAGCAGCAGCGGTTCTTTGCCGGGATGCTGCTCGTGATCGGCCTGGGGTTCACGGCGTTCGGGCTGTACCGAGGCCAGCTCTTCACTCCCGGATACGCCGTGTGGATCGCGTACATCCCCGTCGGCCTTGCGCTTGGCCTCGGCATCTACCTGTTCCGCCAGCGCAACCACGTGCGTGTTCTCGACGGCGGCGTCAAGATCTCGAGCGTCCTGTCGAGCGTCACGATTCCGTACGACGACATCCGGTCGGTAAAGGCGCTCCCGCTGCGCCAGCATTTCCAGGAGCGGCGCAGCAAGATGATCGCGCCGATCATGAAGCAGCACATCGACAAACCGGCGCTGTTCCTCAGGCTCCGCGGCGACGAGACCGAGCTGGCGGCGATCAAGAAAAAGCTCGGCATATTTCGCGGTCGGATGATGGACGCGGAAACCATCGCCATACCTGTGCCTGACGCCGACGCTGTCGTGTGGGAGATCAGCGGTCATCTGCCGGAGCGGCTGGGCCAGAACCAGGGCGGAGCCAGGCGGCGCAAACGGCGGCGGTGAGTTCCCCACGGACTCAGAGCCTTCGGCGTGAGTCCGCGGGGACCCCCGATAGCCGCCGGCACGAGTACTTCGACCGCGGGGACCTCGTTGCGGTTCTGACCCTGACGGTCGTCGCGTTCGTGCTTCGCTTCTTCAGCCCGATCCTGCCCAACATCTTTCTCCCCGACAACTCAGGCCCGATCATCACCAACTGCGTCTCGAGCACACCCATCGACGCGCAGGGCGACAAGGGCAAGCTCTGCGGTCTCGCCTATCCGTTCAACCGCGGGTATGGCAGCCCACTGTCGCCGCCCAACGGCCAGGTCTTCGACGAGATCTACTTCCCGGTCGACGCCTACAACGACGTGAAGGGCATCGAGAAATGCACGAGCTCGATGCCCGCCGATTTCCAACCGGGTCACTGCGAGTTCAGCTACTTCGACCCCGAGCCGCCACTGTCCAAGGAGATCATCGCCGCCGGCATGTGGGCGTACGGGTGGTACCGGGCGCACTTTCAAGGCGCGAGCGGCGACTACATCGACCTGGGTTTCAACACGTTCGGCTGGCGGATCGCCGCTTGCATCTTCGGAACCCTCTGCATCTCGATGATGTACCTGCTCGCGCGCCGGCTGTGGCCGAACCGAGTGTTCGCCATCGCCGCTGCGACGCTTGCGTGCTTCGACGGCATGTTCTTCATCCAGTCGCGGATCGGGATGATCGACATCTTCCCGATCTTCCTCATCCTGACCGCGTACTTCCTCTTCCTCGTCCACATCCAGAGCAAGTCGTTCAGCTCGTCCATGGTCTCCTTGATGGCCCTTGGAGTCGTCCTCGCCATCGGCATCGCGGCCAAGTGGATCGTGCTCGCGGCATGGGCCACCATCGTGTTCTGGCTTGTGCTCCGGATCGTGCTGCGGAGACTCGACTTCGAGTTCGGTCCGCCGGGGTGGCCGTTCCTTGACTCGCGCCGTAGCGCAGGGCAGGGGCCGACTTACCTCGCGGTCGCCGTGGTCGCGCTGGTCGTCATTCCGGTGGGCGTCTACATCGCGTCCTGGTATCCGTTTTTCGCGCGCGGGCAGTTCCACAACCTGGCCGACATGTGGACCTACCAGCTGCAGGCCTTGAACTACCACCGCACGCTGGTGGCCACGCATCCGTATGGCTCGCCGGCGTGGTCGTGGCCGCTGCTGTCACGGCCGGTCCTCTACTACGCCGAGTACTCCGGCCTCGGTAACGACGCGTTTACCGGCCAGGCGCTGATCGCGCGGATGTCCAACCTGGGCAACCCGTGGATCTGGTGGACGAGCCTTCCGTGCGTGCTGGCGCTGCCGTATTTCGTCATCAAGCACCGCAGCTTTCCCGCGGCGGTGATCCTGCTCGGCTTCATCAGCCAGTACCTGCCGTGGTTTCCGATCACGCGGGTCCTGTTCATGTACCACATGTTCGGCGGGCTGATCTTCATGGTCCTCGCGCTCGCCTATGTGCTGGTCTATCTCGCGGAGAAGCTCCCTCGGCCGCGGCCGCAGCTGGTCGTGGCGGCGCACCTCGCGGTGGCCGTGTTCTTCTTCGGCTACTTCTACCCGGTCTGGACCGCCGTGCCGATCTCCTACT
Organism: Candidatus Dormiibacterota bacterium; assembly: GCA_035948155.1. GTDB lineage: Bacteria > Chloroflexota > Dormibacteria > Dormibacterales > Dormibacteraceae > 40CM-4-65-16. Next base: position 1,767 of record DASZJK010000134.1, on the reverse strand, counting down.
CGGCCTACGTCGAAGGCCCGGGCACGCCGTGGTGGGGACCAAAGCTCTGGCTCATGAACTGCCGCACGCTGCCGCCGTCCCAACCCCAGATCTTCTGTTGGAACTAGCCGCAGCGCTCTTCCTCGTCGCGTGCGCCGCGGCGGGGTTCGGGGTGACCTACCTCTCGGGCGTCCCGCTGGATCTGGAGGAGCGGGTCGTCTTCGGCGCGGTCCTGGGCGCGATGCTGGTGGCGGCCACCACGTTCGTCCCGGCGCTGCTGCTGCGGGACGTGACACCCCTGACGGCCTGGTTCGGACTGCTGGCCGGCCTGGTCCTGGGTGGTGCCGGCGCTTTCGCCGGACGAAGGCGGGTCCTCAGCGATTGGGCCGACGCACGACGGCGCTGGCCTTCATCGTGGCCGCTCCTCGTCGTGCTCGTCGTGTGCGGCGCGTGGACCGTCCACTTCCTGCATCAGGCGTACGTGTACACGCCGGCCGGCCTTTTCGCCGGCTACGTCAACATCTGGGGCGACTGGGCGGCGCATCTCAGCTTCGCCGGCTCATTTGCTTACGGGCACAACTTCCCGCCCGAGTACCCGATCGATCCGGGCCATCGCCTCGGCTACCCGTTCATGATCGACTTCTTCGCCGCGGACCTCGTGCCCCTCGGACTTTCCCTCACCGCGGCGCTGACCGCGACGAGCGCCATGCTCGGGCTGGCGCTGCCCGGCGTGATCTACCTGGCCGCGCTGCGCTTCACCCGTGGGCGCGGCGCGTCGGTCATCGCCGTGTTCGTGTTCCTTCTCAGCGGAGGGCTCGGATTCGTGCGCCTTTTCAGCGACATCCAGGCCGGCGGGCTGGCCGTCCTTCAGCATCTGCCGCACGAGTACACGCTCAACCGCGACATCAACCTGCAGTGGCTGAACCCCGTCCTCGCGTACATCGTCCCGCAGCGCTCGACCCTTTTCGGGTTCACGCTCGCGCTGATCGTCCTCGTGTTGCTGTGGGTCGCGGTTCGCGAGAACCTCGGATGGCGGGCGTTCGTGTTCAGCGGCGTCGTCGCGGGGCTGATGCCGGTCTATCACGTGCATGCGTACGGCACAGTGGTCGCGCTGGCGTTCTTCTGGGCGCTCATGAATCGGCGCCGAGAGTGGATCGCCTACTTTCTTCCCGCGCTGGTGCTCGGCATTCCCATCCTCGTGTGGATGTTGCCGCCGCAGAACACAAGCATCTGCACCAATGCGTCCTCGATCGCCGGTTACTGCATCCAGCCCGGCTGGCTGGCGCCGACCGACTGGCAGCGCTACGTCTGGCTGTTTCCATTCGACTTCGCGTGGTTCTGGATCTGGAACACGTCGCTGCTGGCGCCGCTGGTCGTCGCCGGCCATTTCCTGGCGCGCTGGTTCCCGACGGCTTTCCCGCGTTGGTTCGCTCCGATGTGGCTGTGGTTCGTCGTGCCGAACGTCATCGTGCTGCAGCCGTGGAACTGGGACAACACCAAGTTCTTTGTGTTCTGGGCGCTGCTCGGCAGCGTCGTGGTCGGTGGAGTCCTCGCCGGCATGCTGCGGCGCGGGCGCGGGGTAGCACTGTCGGCCGTCGCGTTTCTCCTTTTACTCTGCCTTGCGGGCTTCCTCGATCTCTCCCGTGCGTCCGACTTCAGCGTGAGCAGCGTCGAGTTCACCGACGCGGGCGGCCTCAAGGTTGCGCAGTGGGTCCGACAGAACACGAGCCCGTACGCGGTTTTCGCGGTGGCGGACGACCACAACAGCCCCATTCCGACGCTCGCGGG
>DASZJK010000133.1:0-2055 GCA_035948155.1 Candidatus Dormiibacterota bacterium | reverse complement strand
TCACGCCTCGAGCAGCGCGGCCAGGTCCTGTTTCGCTACTGCGATGCCAACGGCCGGGTGGTGCCGAGTGCGAACCCGAACGGGTCCCTCCACAACATCGCCGGCATCGTCAACGCGCGCGGGAATGTGCTGGGCATGATGCCGCACCCCGAGCGATGCGCCGAGGCTGAGCTCGGCGGCACGGATGGCTTGAAGCTCTTCAGGTCGGTGGCGGAAGGCGCGATGAAGGTGCTCGTGTCTTGAGCATCAAATCTGTGGACGAGAGAAGACTTCGCGAAGTCGCTCTCACCCCAGATGAGTACCGGGTCATCGTCGAGGAGCTGAAGCGAGCCCCCAACGAGGTCGAGCTCGGGATGTTGGGCGTGCTCTGGTCTGAGCACTGCTCCTACAAGAGCTCGAAGGCCCTGTTGCGCCGTTTGCCGTCGACGGGCCCACGAGTCGTGCAGGGTCCTGGAGAGAACGCTGGCGCGGTCGACATCGGCGAGGGATGGGCCGCCGTCTTCAAGATCGAGTCGCACAACCATCCGTCGGCCATCGAGCCGTACCAGGGCGCGGCGACAGGGGTGGGCGGAATCATCCGTGACGTCATGGCGATGGGCGCGCGCCCGATCGCCCTCCTCGACTCACTGCGCTTCGGGCCGCTGCCCGAATCGGCGCGGCACTACGAAGGCGTGGTCGCGGGCGTCGGCGGCTACGGCAACTGCATGGGCATCCCGACCGTCGGCGGCGAGGTGTACTTCGAGGACTGCTACGCGGCCAACCCGCTGGTCAACGCCATGTGCGTCGGGCTGGTGCGCACCGACCAGCTGATGCGCGCACGGGCCGAAGGGACCGGGAACAGCCTCATGCTCGTCGGCGCCGACACAGGCCGCGACGGAATCCACGGGGCGTCGTTTGCGTCTGTCGAACTCAACGACAAGAGCTCGGAGCGCAGACCCGCCGTGCAGGTCGGCAATCCCTTCCTCGAGAAATGCCTGCTCGAAGCGTGCATGGACCTGGGGCATACGGATGCGGTGGTGGCGATCCAGGACCTCGGTGCGGCGGGACTGACTTCCGCGGTCGCGGAGTGCGCGGGACGCGTCCCCGGCGCCGGCGCCCGCATCGACGTCTCGCTTGTGCCGCGGCGCGAGCGCGGCATGACCCCGTACGACGTGATGCTGTCCGAGTCGCAGGAGCGAATGCTCGTCGTGGTGCAGCGGGGCCGGGAGCGCGAGGTCGAGAGCATCTTCGCCGCCTGGGACCTCGCGTCGGCGGTCATCGGCGAGGTCACCAGCGACGGCCGCCTGACCGTGGTCGACAGTCAGGACCAGGTCGCGCGGCTGCCGATCGCGCTGCTCACGGACGGCGCGCCGATGCGGCGATTGATGGGGGTTGCCCCAGACCCGCCGTTCGGTCTTGACGTCGACGCCCTTCCACCGCTCGCCGACGCCGGGGCTGCGCTGATGCGCTTGCTGGCGAGCCCGAACCTCACGAGCCGGCGAGGCATCTTCCGCCGCTACGACCACATGGTTGGCGACGGCACCGTCGTGCCTCCCGGTGGCGACGCGGCGATGCTGCGCGTCAAGGGCACGCGCCTCGGCATCGCCGTCACGACGGACGGCAATGGCCGTTACTGCCACCTCGACCCGCACCTGGGCGCGCAGCTGGCCGTGGCTGAAGCCGCGCGCAACATCGTTGCCACCGGCGCGAGGCCGCTCGCGGTCACGGACTGCCTCAACTTCGCCAACCCTGACCGGCCCGAGGTCTACTGGGAGATGGAGGAGACGATCGCCGGCCTGGCGTACGCGTGCCGGCAGCTCGACCTCCCGGTGGTCAGCGGGAACGTGAGCCTGTACAACGAAAGCGAGGACTCCGCGATCTACCCGACTCCGGTCGTCGGCATGATCGGGCTGATCGAGGACTACGGCAAACGTCTCCAGGCCGGGTTCCGCGCCGAAGGTGACTTCGTGTTGTTGATCGGATCGAGCCACAACGACCTCGGCGGCAGCGAATACCTGAAGGTGGAGCACGGATACGTCGCCGGCAGGCCGCCCGCGCTGGACCTGACGCGGGAGC
>DASZJK010000132.1:0-4937 GCA_035948155.1 Candidatus Dormiibacterota bacterium | reverse complement strand
TTGGCTGGGGAGGAAGGATTCGAACCTTCAACCTTCTGATCCAGAGTCAGCTGCGCTACCGTTGCGCCACTCCCCAACTTGGCCAGCATGGCTGGCCGGGGCGAACCATTCTAAGCAGCAACCGGCGCCGAGCTACTCGCGGGTGATGACGACGTCCGGCTTGCCTCGGCGCTCGGCCTGAACGGTCATCCGGATCGAAACCGCCTCCTCCTTCCCCATCAGAATCAGGAATGTCTCCTCCATGAGCGTTTTCGCCCTATAGAGGTTGACCGCCCAGCCCACACCGAAGACGCGGTCGCTGAACAGGCGGTCGGACTCGGGATTCCAGTACGCATCGCGGATCCGCTGCCAGGTCGGCGGCCGGAAGTCGTACGGCACGATGCCTCCGACCTTGCCCTGCCAGGTCCTTTCCTCGGCCGGCTTGGACAGCTCTGTCGCGACCGCAGCCACGACGAGGCCGAACGTCACGAACCGAACGAGGCGACGGAGGTTACGCAACTTCCCCATACTTCAGTTGAAGCGTAGTACCAGAGTAACCTTGCACGTTTTCCATTCGTTGATCCAGACGGGGTAGATGGCCAGTAGGCTTCCTTCGACTGCGCGTTGGCTTCGCTGGCTCACGCCCGGGCTCCAGATCAAGCGCTGGCTGCTGCTCCTCATGGCCTCCGAGCTGGTCCTCGTCCTCGGTGTCGCGTATGCGTTGAAGGAGATCTACCAGACCGCCCGGCTGCCGGGGATCTTCTATTACATCACCCTGCAGCCCCTCCCCTACGTCGTACGCGCATTCATCTTTCTCCTGGTCGGTGTCGGACTTCTGGTCGTGAGCTACGTGAAGCTCACGCAGTCCGTGCTCGGTCCATTCCTGCCTGGCAACAGCGCGGCCAGCGTCGTCGAGGTGATCCACGCGTTTCGCCTGCGCGGCCGCGGGCCGCGCGTGGTCGCGATCGGCGGCGGCACGGGGCTGAGCTCGCTTCTGCGCGGGCTGAAGACCTACACCTCGAACCTTTCCGCGATCGTCACCGTGGCGGACGACGGCGGGTCTTCGGGCCGGCTGCGGGACGAGTATCGAATCCTTCCGCCAGGCGACTTCCGCCAGTGCCTCGTTGCCCTGGCCGACGCCGAGCCTTTGATGAAGCAGCTGTTCGACCATCGTTTCAAGGAAGGCTCGCTCGATGGCCACGCGTTCGGAAACCTGTTCATCATGGCGATGGCCGACGTCACCGGCAACTTCGAGCAGGCGCTGCGCGAGTCGGGCAAGGTTCTCGCCGTGAAGGGAACCATCGTGCCGTCGACGCTGCAGGACGTGACGCTGGTTGCATCGATCAACGGCCGCTCGGTCGAGGGCGAATCGACGATTCCGAAACAACACCAACCAATCAGCCACGTGTTCCTCAAGCCTGACGGCGTGCAGGTCAACCCCGAAGCCGCGCAGGCGATCCTCAACGCCGAGCTGATCATCGTCGGACCAGGGTCGCTCTACACCTCGATCCTTCCGAACCTTCTCGTGGAGGGCATGGTCGAGGCGATCAAAGCCTCACCGGCGCTGAAGCTTTACATCTGCAACCTCGCCGCACAACCGGGCGAAACCGACGGCTACGGAGTCGACGACTACCTCCGCGTGATCCGCGAGCACGTCGGCGCAAACCTCTTCGACTTCGTGCTCGTCAACTCCAACACCGCCCACGCGCCCACCGGCGGCCAGGCGGCGGTGATCTTCCGACCGGTGGACACGACCCGGCATCCTGAGGTGCGCTTCATCTCGTCGGACGTGGTCAACGTTCGCATCCCGTCGCACCACGATTCCGACAAGCTGGCTCGCACCATCATGCGGAAGGTGTGGCAGGCCTAGCGCGCCTCGCGCGCCACCTAACGAAACCCTCGACGAGGAGCGTGGCGACCGCCACATAGAGGAATCCGTCGAGGGCATCGACGACGTAGTGCTCGCCCAGGTAGACGATCGATAGCAAGACCGCGGTCGTCCAGCCGATCAGAAAGATCGAGATCGCCCGGTATCGATTCCATGCATACACCGCCGCCAAGGCCGGGAACGCGGCATGGAGAGATGGGAACGCCGCGAACTGGTTCGGGTTCAGATGCGTGTAGAGCGGGGACACGATGTAGTTCGCTCCCCAGAATTTATCCACGGTCTCGTTGAGGATCTTGTGCACGACCTCCGAGCTGGCGACATGTCCCTCCTGGAACTGATACCAGGGAGGCGCTGAAGGCCAGAAGAGGTACGTCACGAACGCGAGAAACGCCATCAGGAGCAGAGCTGCGATGAACCGGTGAAAGTGCTCGCGGCTGCGCAGCCAGAAGACGAACCCGACCAGGATCGGCAGCGGAAAGTGCATGAAGTAGAAGAACATCGCGATCACGTCCTGAGGGCTGACGCTCTCGACGTGGTAGAACGCGTGCTGAAGGACGACGGTGGGCAGGTTGCCGCCAAACGCCGTGCGCTCCAGGCCCGAGAGGTCGTGCGGGGCAAAGCCGGTCTTCGCCGCGAACCCCCGCATCGCCTCGTACGCGAAGAACAGCAGAAGGAAAGGTCCCCAGTCGGCGATGAAGACGAGGGCCCTGCCGAGCGCAATCGCGATCACGAGCAGCGCAAGCACGACCCACTCCGGCTCGATCGAGATGCCGCGCCACAGCATCACGCCGAAGATCACCGCGAGATAGACAAGGCTGCCGCCGAGCAGTGCGCCTGGTCGGCGCACTCAGCAGCCCAGGTCAGCCGGTGCGGACAACCGCCACCGCCGCGATCTCGACAGTCGCACCCAGAGGCAGAGCGTTCGCGCCGACCGCGGCGCGAGTGTGCTTGCCACGCGAACCCAAAACCTCGACGAACAGGTCAGATGCTCCGTTGACGACCTTCGGCTGCTCCGTGAAACCCTCGACCGAGCGCACGAACCCTATGACCTGCGCCAGCTCGACCACGCTGTCGAGCCCCACGGCCTGCTCGATCTGGGCCAGCACGGCGAGGCCGCACAGTCGCGCCCTGCGATTCGCCTCATCCAGGGAAACCTCATCTGGACAGCGACCTGACATGACCTCGTTTCCCTCGCGACAGATCTGACCCGCCACGTAGAGCAGCGAGCGTCCGTCGCCGATCGCGACGAGCCTCGTCTGCACATAAGACGCGGCCGGTGATGGTGCCGACGGCAGCGTGATGCCGAGCTCGCGGAGACGTTCCTGGGTCGTGGTCACCTGGGGCAGTCTATTCGGTCTATCTGTAGCGGCTGCGCATGTGCGCGACCACCGCGGTCAGCACCACGGCGAGCGCGCCGAGCCCCAGGCCGACGTACGGCAGCTCAGGAGCGTCGAGGATCTGCTGCAGCGCTGATGTGCTGCTTGGATGCGATGTGCGCGCCCCGCTCGCGACAGGAGTCTGCGACGAGGAGGGGCCCTGCGGAACTCCTCCCGTGTCGTGATACGCCCAAAGCGAAGCGGCGTGCGTCGACGGCTGGAAGATCGCGACGTAAAGGGCCGGGTTTTCGTCGTTGGAAACCGCGAGGGCCGTGACCGATGGTTGCGGCGGTTGCAGGGACCTGAAGCTCTGGCCGCCATCGTCAGTGCGCCACAGCCCGCCGGATTTCGACCCGCCGCCGTCGCTCGCCGCGTAGAACCTGTCGAAGTGGTCGGTGATGAACGCGACCTGCGTGTAATCCGTGGTCGGCAGAAGAGCGCCTCCACTCAGCGGCGCGAAGTTCGTTCCGTTGTCATTCGAGAGAAACAGGCCCGTGTTGCTACCCACGACGAGCGGCCGCACGTTTCCGGTCGCCGGCAGCGGTCCGGCTCCCAGCTTGACGATGGTCGTGCCGGCGATGGGAGGCGTGAGCGTCGTCCATGACGTACCCGAATCGAGGCTCTGATACAGGGGCAGCGACCCCGAGACCTGGGCGTCGCTGCCGGCGACGAAACGGACCGGGGCGTGAATCGCCTCGACCGCGATGGCGTCGATGCTGCGGTTCGACAGGGTGGACTGGCTCCAAGACCCGCCGTCGGGACTGATGTAGACGCCCTTGTCAGTCCCTGCGGCAACGATGGTCAGCGAGAAAGCAAAAACGTGGACGACGCGGCCCTCGAGCCCAACCGCCGAAGACCACGTCGTTCCTCCATCACGACTGACGAGCGCGCCGCCGCCGCGGGTGCCCGCCAGCACGAGGCCCGAGGTGTACTGGCTGTAGGTGATCGTTGTCACAACTGATTTCCCCGTGCGCACGACGTTCCACGTGGCGCCGCCATTGGCGCTCTTGAACAGCGATCCTTCCGAGTTGCCCGCGAGCAGCACCTGGTTGTTCGATGGATCGACGGCGAGTGCGAAGATCGCGGTGCGTCCCTGATGCGGCAGTGAACTCAGTGCCACCCAGGTCGAATCAGGAAGCGCATCCGCGAGTGCGACAACTGATGCAAACGCGATCATCCACAGGGCAACGGAGGTCGCAGCGAGACGTCGGCTAAGAATCCGGCCTCGCCCTGCAAGGCCGGTGGTGAGAAGCGACACGAGCTTGGCGATTATCACCCAAGCCCTCCTGTGGAAACTCTCAAACGGATGAGGCGCGGGTCTCTTTGCCTACAATCCGGGGGTGCTGGCTCGCGCGGGTGCCTGGCTAGACCGGGCCGCATTCAAACCCACATCGCTCCCCGACGATCTCGTCACGGGGCTTGCCCTGCTGCCCACGGTGGTGGCGGGAATCGTCATCTTCAGGGTTCCTGCCGCGCAGATGCTCGGAGCTGCGCTCGCCGCAGGAAGCATCGGGGTGCTGATCGGCTACTGGTTCTTGCGGCGTCAGTTTCGCCGTTCCTTCGCGAGCCCGCTGCTCGCCGCCGTCTTCGGCGTCGCGCTGATCGGTGTAGGCGCCGGGCTTGCGGTCGCCGTGGAAATCGCCGCGCTTGCGGTGGTCCTGGAAGTCCTGCGCGTGCGGTACTTGCCCGCGATT
>DASZJK010000131.1:0-2629 GCA_035948155.1 Candidatus Dormiibacterota bacterium | reverse complement strand
ACCAGCGCGACGACGTCGCCTTGCGCGTCGGTGAATTTGAACAGGCGGCGCCGCTGCTCGGAGCCGAGTCCGAGGTCGAGCACGTCCATGCTCTCGACCAGCGGGGTTATGACGTGGCGGTAACCCCAGCGCCGCATCTCGGCGAGAAGTGATTCCTGCGCCTCGCGCAGGATCTCGGCCTCGAGGGGAAGGAGATCGCGGAAGCCCGGTACACCGCCGAGCTGAGGCGCGGAACCGGCACTAGCGGCGGTGAAGAAACCTCCGGGCCGGGGCCTGCTGAACTTCAGCCTTCGTCTTCATCCTCGTCCTCCCGGTCGTCATCTGCCTCGTCCGAGAAGTCGATCGCCTCGCCCTCGTCTTCGACCGCGTGCATACCTTCTTCTATGTCGTCGCTCTCGGCGGCCGCGGCGATCGGCTCGCCCTCCTCGTCGTCCGCGAAGACCTCGACCTCACGGGTGAGCAGGCTCTCCTTGGTGTAGGGCCTGAACTCGACCTCGCGCTTCCGCCGCATCGGGAAGCTCGGCTTGCCGGCGAAGTGCGGGTCCTGGTAGGTCTCGCGCACGATCAGCTTCACGGTGTTGCCCTCGCACGAGGTGACGCCGGCCTGGTATCGGTTGCCCCCGCGCATGAACTTGATCAGACGGCGCGCGAGCTTGGCCTCCAGAAGTCCGATGCGAACTCCGCGCGATGTCTCCACGGCGATGCCGTCGCCCTCGATGCGGAGCTCGGCCACGTCACCGGCCGCGACCTTGGAGCAGATGTCCGCGCTCGCCGGCGAGTCGACCGTGGTGATCACCGTCTTCCCCATCTCCTCCACGAAGAGGTTGAGGTCGACCCTTGTGCCGCCGACCTTGAGGCCTTCCTTCTGGTGCAGAAGCGCGTTGATGCGGGCAGCGTTCTTCTTGGCGATGGAGTTCATCGGGTTGATCTTCAGGGCCGCCTCATAAGACGCTTTGGCTTCCTTCAGCTTGCCGAGCTCGGACAGCGCCTTGCCCAGGCGGTTCTGCGCCTCCTCGTCGGCGCCGAAGCTTTCGATGATGAAGCGGTTCAGCTTGACGGCTTCGTCCCACTTACCCGCGATCGCGAGCTGCACGGCATCGTCCGCGTACTGCGAGCGGGGCTTGAGGTGTTCGCTGGTGTCGGCTTTCAACGGCGTGCTCCCATGACGTGGCTAGGGACCAGAGGGAATGCAGAGTATACGAACTGCCGATGTCGGGTAGGGGCTGTCATTCTCTCCGTCGTGAACCGGCTGGGGTTGGGCGCGGTCGTGGTCGCGTGCGTGCTGTCGAGCGCGTGCCTCGGCAGCCAGACGCCAGCCCAGCCGCGCAAAACCATTCGCATCGGCGTCGACCTCCCGCTGTCAGGCCCCGAGTCGCGCGCCGCCGCTCCGGCGCTCTACGGGATGAGGTTCTTCGTGGAACGACACCCCACCCTCGATGGATTCGATGTTTCGCTCCGCACGGCCGACGACCGAGGCGACCCGAACCTTGGCGCAGCGAGCGTGCGCGCCTTCCTGACAGACCCGAAGGTCGTGGCGATGCTCGGACCGTTCGACGCGGCAGCGGCGCGCCTGGAGATACCGGTGGCCAATGCCGCGGGCCTGGCGATGGTCAGCCCCGCCACCAGCAATCCCTGCCTGACCCGTGACGTCTTCACGCCCGCGCGCCTGAACCCCGCACGTACGGACATCACGTGCAAGCAGGCCGGCCTTCCGGGGGCGTCCGACCTCCGCCCGACCAAGATCAACAACTTCTTCCGCCTCACCACCACCGACGACCTCCAGGGCGCGGCCGCGGCCGACTACGCGTTCTACAAGCTCCATGTTCTGCGCTCTGGGGTCATTACGGATCACGAGGCGTACGGCCAGGGCCTCGCCTACGCCTTCTCGGCGCGCTTCGCGAGCCTGGGCGGAACTGTGCTCGGCCGATTCGAGCTCGACCCCAAGAACCCGTCGGCGACGGCCTTTCTTGGGTCGATGAAGGATGCCGGGGCGCAGGCGATCTACTACGGCGGGGGCACGCAGGGGGGCGGCTGCGGCGTCCGGTCGGAGATGGCGGGCCTGTTCCCAGCCGGGGAAGCGGCCCCGTTTCTAGGCGGAGACGGCATCGCCGAGGACCCGGCGTGCGTGTCTTTGGCCGGGCCGAACAGCGCGGGGATCTTCGCGACCGTACCCATCGTCGACGCCAACACCCGGCCGGACGCGGCGGCGACGATCCGTGACTTCAAGGCGACGTTCGGCAACACGGCCGAGTACGGCCCTTACACCGTCGTCGCGTACGACGCAACGGCGGTCCTGTACGCCGCCCTTGACCGGGCGATCCGCGACGCGGGAGGCGGGTTCCCCGATCGGGCCGCCGTCACGGCGCGGGTAGCGGAGACCTCGGGCCTGGCCGGGGCCACCGGAAACCTCGGCTTTGACCCCGCCGGCGACACGACGAACCGGGTGGTATCGGTGGTCGAGGCTACCGGCTCCAACCCCCGCGCCGCGTGGAAGCCGGTCGACGCCGTCGACTACAGCGCCCGGCTCCCTTACTGAGATCGGAGTTTGAATTCAGGTCCGACTTGACTTGGGAGGCCCCGCGAGGCAATAGTGTGCTCGGAGTAGCAGTACGGCCATCCCATGTGGCCG
>DASZJK010000130.1:0-3565 GCA_035948155.1 Candidatus Dormiibacterota bacterium | reverse complement strand
TGAGATAATCCGCCTGAGCTGAGCCCTCCCCTCACCGCGGTCATCCTCGCTGCCGGCCTGGGCACGCGGATGCGTTCGCGAATCCCCAAGGTGCTGCACCCGATCTGCGGCCGTCCCATGATCGACTGGGTGCTGCTCGCCGTCACGGAAGCCGGCGTCAGGGATGTGAAGGTCATCGCTAGTCCGCACCACGCCGAGCTGGCCGCCCACCTCGACGGAAGGGCCGAGCTCGTCTATCAGCGCGAGCCCAAGGGCACCGCCCACGCCCTGCAGCAGATCCCCGCCGGCGAGCTCCGAGGTCGCCAGGTGCTGGTCGTCAACGGCGACTCACCGCTCCTGACCGCGGCGAGCATGCTCAAAGTCATCCATGCCCAGCAGGAGACCAACGCGTCGGCGGCCATCGCCAGCGTGGAAGACCCGACGCGGGACGATGGCCGGATAGTCCGCACTGACCGGGGCGAGCTCGAGCGAATCGTCGAGCGCAAGGACGCGACGCCCGAGCAGAAGGCAAGCATCCACGAGTTCAACGTCGGCGTGTACAGCTTCGACGGCAGCAAGCTCGAGCAGGCGCTGGAGAAGGTCACCGACGACAACAAGGCCGGCGAGCTCTACCTCACCGACGTCTTCCTCCACCTGCGCCCGACGACGGTCGTGAAGCTCGATGACCCCGACGAGGCGATGGGGGTGAAGGACCGCGTCCGGCTTGCGCAGGCGATCGACGTGCTGAGACGGCGGCTGCTCGTGCGGTGCATGCTGGGCGGCGTCACGATCGTCGACCCCGAATCCACATTCATCGACGCCTCCGTCACGATCGGCATGGACACCGTCATCGAGCCATTCACGGTGCTGAAGGGCGACACCCACATCGGCGCCGAGTGCCGCATCGGCCCGCACGTCTATATAGAGGACGCGAGGATCGGCGACCGCTCCGACTGCGGTCCGTTCGCCAAGCTCCGACCCGGCACCGTGGTCGCGGAGGACGTCCACATCGGCAGCTTCGCCGAGCTCGTCCGCACGAAGGTCGGACGCGGCAGCAAGGTGCCCCACGTGTCCTACCTGGGCGACACCGACCTGGGCGAGGACGCCAACATCGGCGCCGGTACGATTACCGCCAACTTCGACGGGACCAACAAGAACCGGACCGAGATCGGCGACGGCGCCTTCGTCGGCGTCGACACGATGCTGGTCGCGCCCGTCAAACTTGGCAAGGGCGCGCGCACCGGAGCCGGTTCAGTCGTGACGAAGGACGTTCCCGATGGCGCGACAGCCGTGGGAGTTCCCGCTAGGGTGGTACGGAGGAAGAGTTGATCGGGAGGCTGCAGACGGCGGTCGAGTACACCGGGACCGAGGCTTCCCCGTGGGGCGAGCTGAAGCTCATCTCGGGCAGCGCCAACCCGATGCTGGCCTCGCGGATCGCCGAGATCCTGGACGTCCAGCTGACGGATCCGCGGTTGCGCCACTTCCCCGACGGCGAGATCAACGTGAAGATCGAGGACTCGATGCGCGGCCACGACGTGTTCGTGATCCAGCCCACGAGTCCGCCCGTGAACGAGCACCTGATGGAGCTGTTCATCATCCTCGACGCGCTCCGCCGCGCCTCGGCCGGCCGCGTGACCGCGGTCATCCCTTACTACGGCTACGCCCGCAAGGAGCGCAAGACCCAACCGCGCGAACCCATCAGCGCGAAGCTGGTCGCGAACTTCATCACCCTCGCCGGCGCGGATCGCCTGCTGCTCTTCGACCTGCACGCCGAGGCGATCGAGGGGTTCTTCGACGTGCCGACCGACCACCTCTCCCCGCACCGCATCTTCTCCGAGCACCTGAAGGAGAAGAACCTCAAGCACCTGACGATCGTCGCGCCCGACGCGGGCGGCGGCCGCCGCGCCGAGGCCGTGGCCAACGACCTGGGCGCGCCGATCGCATTCGGTTACAAGCGCAGGCCGGACGAGCTGTCGGTCGAGGTGATCGCGATCTCAGGTGACGTGAAGGGCCGCGACTGCGTCGTGATCGAGGACATCATCACGACCGGCGGCACCGTCTCGAAGCTCGCGATTGCCCTGCGGGCGCAGGGCGCCAACCGGGTCCTCATCGCCGCGACGCACCCGGTCCTCACCGGCGACGCGATGGAACGACTGAGAAAAGCTGACGTGGAAGAGGTGATCGTGACCGACACAGTCCCCGTCCCGCCCGAGAAGATGGGCGCGCCGCTGAAGGTGATCTCGGTGGCACCTCTCCTCGCTGAAGCGATCATCCGGGTACACGAGAACCGGAGCGTCAGCGAGCTCTTCCGCTAAGGGGTCGTCGTGACCGGCCAGGAGACGATCGAGCTAATCGTCCTGCTCGTGTGCTTTGTCCTGGCCGCGCTGGCCAGCGGCACTGAAACCGCGCTCACGTCGGTGGGCCGCCTGCGCGTGCGGTTCCTCGCCGAGCAGGGGAGCCAGTCGGCGCAGATCCTGCAGCGCCTGCGCGCGGACCCCAACCGCTTCCTGTCCACGGTGCTCTTCACGAACACGCTCGCGCTGATCGTGGCGTCGACTGCCGCCGCTCTGATGAGCGACTCGATACTCTCGCGGATCGGCGTGCCGCCGGGCTTGCGGCTCTGGCTGACGCTCCTGGTCTCGCTCGTGCTGTCGGTCGTGCTGCTGATCGTGGCCGAGGTCACACCCAAGACGCTCGCGATCGCGAACGCCGAGCGTTGGGCGCTCGCCGCCGCCGGCCCCGTCGACCGGGTCGCGAGCTTTCTCGGTCCAATCCTCTGGGCGGTGACGCTCATCTCCCGTGGCCTGACCGGTGGCCGCGCCGCGCGCGCCCCATACCTGACTGAGGAAGAGCTGCTCACGGTGCTTCACGTCTCCGAGGAACAGGGGGTCATCGAGGAGCAGGAGCACCAGATGATCCACGGCATCATCGAGATCGGCGACAAGACCGTGCGCGAGATCATGATCCCGCGCACGGACATCGTCGCAGTCGACAAGGACGCGGGGCTGCGCGACATCGTCCGGCTCTTCAAGCAGTTCCGCCACACCCGCATGCCGGTCTACGAGGAGAACATCGACCACGTCATCGGCTTGATCCACACCAAGGACCTGCTGCTCTTCTACACGCTGTCCAGCTCGCAGAAGTTCGACATGGACAAGGTGCTGCGGCCGATCGAGTTCACGCCTGAGCAGAAGAAGGTCGACGAGCTGCTGAACGAGATGCGGCTGAAAAAAGTCCACATGATGATCGTCGTGGACGAGTACGGCGGCACCGCGGGCATGGTGACCCTGGAGGACATGCTCGAGGAGATCGTCGGCGAGATCCGCGACGAGTACGACACCGCCGAGCAGGAGCAGCTGGTCATCCTCAACGAACACGAGGCGCGCGTGGATGCAGGGTTCCCGCTTGAGGAGATCAACGATCGCCTCCACCTCGGCATCGAGGAGTCAGGGGACTACGACTCGGTCGGCGGCTACGTCCACGCGATGCTCGGAAAGATCGCTGAGGCCGGCGACTCGTTTCAATCTGGCCGCACCAAGTGGATCGTGGAGAAGGTGAAGGGGCGCCGGATCGAGACGGTTCGCCT
>DASZJK010000129.1:0-4707 GCA_035948155.1 Candidatus Dormiibacterota bacterium | reverse complement strand
GGAGTTTCAGCGGCTCAGCGACGACGCGGCGGGCCGAGTGCGCGCCACCGCCACCACCGCCGTCGAGCTTTCCACCGACGTTCGCGACGACATCAGGCGCGACCTCTCCGAGCGCTTGAACAAGGACGTCCGGCTGAGCGTTGTCGTCGACCCGCGAATTCTCGGGGGACTGAGGCTGCAGTTCGGCGACCACGTCATCGATGCGACCGTGGCGACACGACTGGCGCAGCTGCGCCGACGTCTGGTCATGAATTAGTCCACTAGGAGCTATCGAGTGAGCATCAGCACGAAAGAGATCTCCGACGTAATCAAAGAACGGCTCAAGGATTTCGACGCCAGCCTGGTCTCGGCCGACGTCGGCCGCATCGTCGCCGTCGGTGACGGCATTGCCCAGATCTACGGCTTGCAGAACGCGATGGCCGGCGAGCTGCTCGAGTTCCCTCGTGAGACCTACGGTCTGGCGCTCAACCTCGAGGAGGACCAGGTGCGGTCCGTCATCCTCGGCGAGTACGGCCACCTCCATGAAGGCGACGAGGTCAGGACCACCGGCCGGCTGCTCGAGGTGCCGGTCGGTGACGAGCTGCTGGGCCGGATCGTCAACCCGCTCGGTGTGCCGCTCGACGACAAGGGCCCGATCAAGACGAGCAAGACCCTCCCCGTCGAGCGAATCGCGCCCGGTGTCATCACCCGCAAGCGCGTCGACAGCCCGGTCCAGACCGGGATCAAGGCGATCGACGCGATGATCCCGATAGGCCGCGGCCAGCGCGAGCTGATCATCGGTGACCGGTTCACGGGCAAGACCACCGTCCTTCTCGACACGATCATCAACCAGAAGGGCAAGGACCTCTTCTGCATCTACGTCGCCATCGGTCAGAACGCTGCGTCGGTCGCCCGCGTCGCGGCGACTCTGGAAGAGAACGGCGCGATGGACTACACGATCATCGTCGCCGCCACCGCCGCCGATCCGGCGTCGCTCCAGTACATCGCCCCTTACGCAGGCTGCGCCATGGGCGAGTACTTCCTGGAGGGCGGCAAGGAGGCGTTGTGCTGCTACGACGACCTGACCAAGCAGGCGTGGGCGTACCGGGAGCTCTCCCTGAACCTGCGCCGCCCGCCCGGGCGCGAAGCCTACCCCGGCGACGTCTTCTACCTGCACTCGCGCTTGCTCGAGCGCGCGGCGAAGATGAACGAGGCGCACGGTGGCGGCTCCCTCACGGCCCTTCCCGTGATCGAGACTCAGGCCAACGACGTGTCTGCGTTCATCCCGACCAACGTCATCTCGATCACCGACGGCCAGATCTACCTCCAGTCCGACCTGTTCAACGCCGGCCAGCGACCCGCCCTCAACGTCGGCATCAGCGTGTCCCGCGTCGGCGGTGATGCCCAGACCAAGGCGATGCGTCAGGTGGCGGGCAAGCTCCGCCTCGACCTGGCCCAGTACCGCGAGCTGGCGGCTTTCGCCCAGTTCGCGTCCGACCTCGACACCCAGACGCGAAACCAGCTCGAGCGCGGAGCGCGTCTGACCGAGCTTCTGAAACAGGACAAGTACCAGCCGGTGCCGCTCGGCGAGCAGGTCGCGGTGCTTTACGCCGGAACGCAGGGACACCTCGACAAGGTGCCGGTCAACCGCGTGCGCGAGTGGGAGGCCGGCTTCGTCCGCTTCCTGAAGAGCGAGCGCCCCGGCGTCCTCACCGACATCGACAAGCAGAAGGCACTCGACGACAACCTTTTGGCGCGCCTGAACGCCGCGATCTCGACCTTCAACCACCAGTTCGGGATCGAGGGCTACCAGGACCAGCCCGACCTTGCCTCCCAGCCGGCCGCCGCTCAAAAGGCGACTTAATTGCCGGCGTTCAGGGACATCGTCCGCCGCATCGACTCGATCAAGAACACGCAGAAGATCACCAAGGCGATGCAGGTCGTGGCGGCGACGCGCCTTCGACGCGCGCAGGCCGCGGTCCAGGCCACCCGTCCTTACGCGGACAAGATGGTCGAGGTCCTGCAGACCGTGAGCGATCGCGCCTCGGAATACAAGCACCCGTTTTTGATTCGCCGCGAGGGAAAGCGGGCGGTGATGATTCTGGTCACGACGGACAAAGGCCTGGCCGGCGCGATCAACGTCAACAACATCCGCGCCGCGACTCGCTACATGAGTCAGAACTTCCCTGACCAGCAGGCATACGTGACACTGGGACGCAAGGGCCGCGATTTTCTCCTGCGCTACCGCCGCAACGTCATCGCAGAGGTCAGCAACCTACCCGATCGGCCGAGCCAGGGGCAGGTCCTGCCGGCCGTCGCCGTTGCGCTCGATGAGTACACGAAGGGCAACGTCGACGCTGTCCTTCTCTGCTACGCGAAATGGGTTTCCACGCTTCGCCAGGAGCCTACGATCCGCGTCCTGATTCCGGTGGAGATCCCCAAGCGCGAGGGCGACTCGACCGCCCCCCGCGCCGACTACATCTACGAGCCTGACCCCGAGTCCGTGCTCGATGGCCTGCTGCCGCGGTACGTCGAGACCCAGGTCTTCCAGGCGGTGCTGGAGAACAAGGCCAGCGAGTACTCGGCCAAGATGATCGCGATGCAGAACGCGACCAACGCGGCGGGCGACCTCATCGATTCGCTGACCCTTTACGCCAACAAGGTCCGCCAGGCGGGAATCACGACCGAGCTGATGGAGATCGTGAGCGGCGCGGCGGCGCAGAGCCAGGGCTGAGGAAGGAGATCCACATGGCCAAGACGAAAAAGAAGAGCCAGGCGCCAGGTCAGACGAAGACACCTGGAAAGGGCCACATCGCCGAGGTCATCGGCGCCGTGGTCGACGTCGAGTTCGAGCCCGGATACCAGCCCGAGCTGTTCGAGGCCCTGGAGGTGACCACGCAGGACGGCCGCATGGTCGTGCTCGAAGTCGAGTCGGACCGCGGCGACAACACGGTTCGGTGTGTCGCGATGGACTCGACCGACGGCTTTCGCCGCGGCGACCCTGTGCGCCCAACCGGCGCGCCCATCTCGGTGCCGGTCGGGGTCGAGACGCTGGGCCGCCTCTTCAACGTCGTGGGTAACGCGATCGACGACGAACCGACCCCTGAAGGAGTTACCCGCTGGCCGATTCACCGCCCCGCGCCCGCGCTGGACGAACAGCAGGCGAAGGTCGAGATCCTCGAGACCGGCATCAAGGTGATCGACCTGATCTGCACCTTTGCCAAGGGCTCGAAGATCGGCCTGTTCGGTGGCGCGGGCACGGGCAAGACCGTGATCGTCCAGGAGCTCATCCGCAACATCGCGTACGAGCACAAGGGACGGTCGGTGTTCGCGGGTGTGGGGGAGCGGACGCGCGAGGGCAACGACATGCTCGTCGAGATGCAGGACGCGGGTGTGCTGCCCCAGACCGCGCTGGTCTTCGGGCAGATGAACGAGCCGCCCGGTGCTCGGGCGCGGGTCGCGCTGACCGGGCTGACCATGGCCGAATACTTCCGCGACGAAGAAGGCGCTGACACGCTGCTCTTCGTCGACAACATCTTCCGCTACCTGCTGGCGGGCTCCGAGGTGTCAGCACTTCTTGGGCGCATGCCTTCGGCCGTCGGCTACCAGCCGACGCTGGCGTCGGAGATGGGTGAGCTGCAGGAGCGGATCACGTCTACGCGAAAGGGCTCGATCACGTCCGTGCAGGCGGTCTACGTTCCTGCCGACGACTACACCGACCCCGCCATACAGACGGTGTTCGCGCACCTCGGCGCGACGCTCCGGCTGGAGCGATCCCTGGTCGAGATCGGCATCTACCCGGCGGTGGATCCGCTGGGTTCATCGAGCCGTTTCGTAGAGCCGGCGATCGTCGGGCCGGCCCACTACGACGCGGCGCAGGGCGTGAAGAAGATCATGCAGCGGTACAAGGACCTGCAGGACATCATCGCCATCCTCGGCATGGAGGAGCTTTCGGAGGACGACAAGGAGGCGGTGTCTCGCGCGCGCAAGGTGCAGCGGTTCCTCTCCCAGCCGTTCAGCGTGGCGCAGCGATTCACGGGCCGCGAGGGCAAGTACGTCCCGCGCAGCGAGACCGTACGCGGCTTCAAGGAGATCCTCGAGGGCAAGCACGACGACCTACCGGAGCAGGCCTTCTACATGGTCGGCACCATCGACGAGGCCCGCAAGCAGGGCGAAGAGATGAAGACCCAGCGATGAGCGTGCCACCCCGGACGCTCCTCGCGTCTTCGCGTCCTAGACGGCCGGGCGCTGTCGCGCTGAAGCCAGCGTCAGGGGGCCCGGCGCTCGCTCGTCACGCACCAACAGGTGCGCTCCTCGTCGCGCCACCCCTTCCTTGGCTCCGGCCGTCGATGACGCGAAATACGCGTCGGATCGCCGAGGCGGCACGCTCATGAAGTATCCGCTGCGGGTCGTGAGTGTCGAGCGAAGCCTTTTCGAGGGTGACGTGGAGTTCATGATCGCCACCGGCGCCGACGGAGAGCTTGGTGTGCTCGCGCGACACGCTCCGCTGATGACGATTCTCAAACCGGGCCCCCTGCGCATCCAGGAGACGTTCGGCGGTGAGGAGCAAGTCCTGTTCGTCGGCGGGGGGTTCCTCGAGGTGCTGCCGGAACGCGTGACCGTCCTTGCCGACGTCGCCGAGCACGCCGAGGAGCTCTCGGTCGAGCGCGCCGAGGAAGCGCGGCGCCGGGCTCAGGAGAGGCTCGCGGGGACCCTCACGACTGCCGA
>DASZJK010000128.1:0-6998 GCA_035948155.1 Candidatus Dormiibacterota bacterium | reverse complement strand
GGCCCAGCTCAGGATCTCGGCGAAGTGGTCGTGGTCCTCCACTCCGTTGGCGCCGACCTCATGGGCCGACGGCTCATCCCTCGTCGCGGTCACGAACAGCGCATCCTTCGCGCGCGTCAGCCCGACGTACACGATGCGCCGGCGCTCTCCGATGGCAAGCGCAACCGCCGGCGCGCCCGGCGACGTGTCGAGGTAGCGCGGATGCTTTTCCCCGCGCCAGCTCTTCATCACAAAACCGAGGCTGTCCGGGTCGAAGAAGAGTCGCTCGGTGTCGCGCGGCCGCGGCGGGCGCAGGTTGACCAGGAAGACGACCGGAAACTCGAGACCCTTGGCGGCATGAATGGTGAGCAGCGAAACCGCCTCCGTGCCGGCGGATTCCTCGGCTGCCTCGCCCACGGGCAGCTCGGCGTCGATGACCTGGTCGAGGTGGCGCACGAAATCGCCGATCCCGGCGAGCGCGAGGTCGCGCTCGAATCGTCCCGCCAGCTGAAAGACCTTGCGGAGGTTGAGCAGCGCCCGCGGGCTGCCGTCGCGCTGCGCCCGTAGCTCGGCCCAGCGCAGGTACCCGCTCTCCTCGA
Source organism: Candidatus Dormiibacterota bacterium (assembly GCA_035948155.1). GTDB lineage: Bacteria > Chloroflexota > Dormibacteria > Dormibacterales > Dormibacteraceae > 40CM-4-65-16. The sequence goes on along the minus strand of DASZJK010000128.1, from coordinate 6,420 downwards.
GCAGCCGGTTGAGGATGTCGCCGACGGTCAGCGTGTCGCGGAGGCGGCCGATGCGGTCGGTGAGCTCGAGCAGTCGAGAGGCCTGTTCCGCCACCTTTGGGTCCATCTCGGGGAACCCTTCGCGCATCGACTCGTCAAAGCAATCGCGCAGGCGCATCCCCGTCCGCTCGAAGCGCCGCGATGCGAGCCGGTACATGCCCGCGTCGGCGAGACGCACGATCGGGCCCTGCAGGATTCGCACCAGCGCCCCGTCGTCCATCGGGTTCTCGGCCAGACGGAGCAGCGCCAGCACGTCTTTGATCTCCTGGCGGTCGAAGAACCCCGAGCCTCCGCTCGTCACATATGGAATGCCCTGGCGGCGCAGCTCGTCCTCGAATTCGCGGGGCAGCATGCGGACCGAATGCGAGAGGACCGCGATCTCGCGAAATGCGCGGCCGCTCACGTGCAGGCGGCGAATCGTCTCCGCGACCGAGCGTGCCTCAGTCCGCGCGTCGGGCGCCATCATCACGCTGACGGGCGGACCATTGCCGCCTCCCCGGGTCGCGACGAGCTCGGGCTCGCCGGCGAAATCCGGATCACGCCGGATGAAGTTGGTCGCGCAGTCGAGGATGCCCTGGAAGGAGCGGCGGTTGTGCGTCAGCGGAAGGCGTGTGCCAGGAAAACGCGACCGGATGTTTTCGATCTCCGCATCGCGCCACCCGTAGATGGATTGCTTCGCGTCACCGACCGCGGTCACGTTGCCGAAGTGCTCGGCGGCCGCGAGGCGGATGAAATCGAGCTGGATGCGGTTGGTGTCCTGGAACTCGTCGACGATCAGGTAGTGGAATCGCTCGCGGCACCGGCGGCGAAACTCGGGCACGCGCTCCATCGCGTCGATGACCTCGAGCAGGAGGTCGTCGAAGTCGCGCAATCCCTGCGCGTGAAGGCCATCCTCGTACGCGCGGTAGATCGTGAACAGCACCTCGATCGCTTCCGCCTCCGCGCCCGCGGGATCCGGGCCACCCGAACCATTGGTGCTCGGGCGGCTGCTCCAGTGGTGCGCGTGCAGCTCGACGGCGCGGTGGTGGAAGCGCTCGGGGCTGATGCCGCGGCCTTTGAGCTTGAGGAGAAAACGAAGTCCGGAGCGCAGGAGGTCGTCCAGGTCGTCCACCGACAACGCGGTGAACGAATCCGGGTCGAACGGCGCCGCCGCGCCGCTGCGCAGCCTCGCGAGCAGCTCCTGCTCGAACAGGCGCTGACCCGTCTCGTCGAGCACGCGCATCTCGCGAGGCGCGCCGACCAGGTAGGCGAACTCATCGAGCAGCCGTGCGCAGACGCTGTGAAAGGTCCCGATCCACGCTCCATCGAGAGCGTTGGGGCCGAGGTCGGGCCGGCGCGCCGTCAGCTCCAAAGTGATCCGCCGCCGCAACTCCTCCGCGGCGCGATCGCTGAACGTGACGGTGAGGATCCGGTCGGGCGCGACGCCCTGCTCGACAAGCCAGCAGAACCGCTCCGTGGCGGTGAAGGTCTTGCCCGTGCCCGGGCCGGCCGCTATCAGGAATGCTCCCTGCGGGCCGGCGTGCGCGGCCGCGGCCTGCTCGGGACTGAGGGTCGCGGCGCCGACGATCCTCGCACCTGCGCGCCCTAGGCGGCCGGGCGCCTTCGGCGCTGAAGCCTGCGTCAGGGGGCCCGGCGCCGCGTCGTCACGCATCGACTGATGCGCTCCTCCGCGCGCCACCCCTTCCTTGGCTCCGGCCGCCGATGGCGCGCAATGTGCGTCGGACCGCAGCGCCGCGACCCTCCACCACGCCGCGAACCCGAGTCGCGCTCATTCCGGCGGCGCGCCCCCGTATGGGCACACGGCCGCGTGGGGGCACGTGCCGAAGCGCGTCACGCACGTGCCGGCGAGCTCGCGGGGCGCGGGCTCGAAGTGTCCGGCCTTGATCTTTTCGATCGCATTCACGACGACCTCGCGGCTCCGCGCAAGGTCTTCGGCCGAAAGGGGCTTCTCGCGGTACTCCTTCAATCCCGCCGGACGTCCGACGCTGAAGATGTCCTGGCGCATGCCTCCCCAGACCCAGTCCTTCGGGTACCAGAGCGACAGAAACCGCGGCTGGAATCCCAGCGGCTTGCCCTCGTCGTCGAAACCCTCCTTGCAGGCGAGGTAGTAGAGCGCGAGCTGCACGTCGTGCAGCTCCGGGCCGAAGTACATGTCGTAGGCGATGCGCATCGCCTTCCCTGCGCCTGTCTTGTAGTCGACCACCTCGACCTCGCCGTCGCCGACGTCGTTGACGCGGTCGATCTTGCCCACGACCTCGGAGCCATCGAGCTGCAGCCGGAAGCGCTTCTCGATGGCCAGCGTGCGCAGGCGGCGAATCAGCTGCAGGCCCGTCACCGCGCGGATGTAGTTGCCCAGGAGCGAACGCACCTGCTTTTCCTCGCGTTTGCGATCGAGCACGCCTTCCATGCGCGAGAGGTAACCGTCCAGGTGACGCTGCAGCGCTGCCTCGAGCCACTGCCGCTGCTCCTCAGCTTCGAGCGGGCGCCACTCTTCCTCGTGCTCGTGGAAGTCCTGAAGCACCTCATGGAGAAATCCACCGCGCTCCATCGCGACCGACCGCGGCTCCTCGACGAGGCGGGGGTGGTGGTTGTACCAGTACAGGCGCGGGCACTTCAGGTAGTCGTTCAGCGTCGTCGGGCTGAAGTGGTCGATCTGCACCTGCTCGGGATTGCGCCCCGGCCCGTAGGACTCGAAGGGCTCACCTGATGTCGGGTCGGCAAGAAACGCGAGGTCGAGACCCAGGCGCGCGGCTCGCTCCAGGACGCCATCGTCGAGGGCCGGGCGGTGCGACGCGAGCAGCACCTCCGCCTCCCGCTGCAGGAGAACGTCGTCCGGGAGCAGGCGAGACGAGGCGCGCGTTAGATCGCGCTCGGTCGCGTCGGGCTGCGCCATGTCGAGGAATACGGAGCGGCCGGCCTGGCGCAGATACGAGTCCGCATAGGTGATGTACAGGCGCCGTCGCGCGCGGGTCATGGCGACGAAGGCAAGGCGCGCCTCCTCGGCGAGATGGCCGTCCGGGTCCGAAGGCCATGAGGGCATGAACCCGACCTTGAATCGCTCGAGCCACGCGCGGTCCTCCGCGTCAAGCAGAGGGTGCGGCCGCGCCTCGAGCGGAAACAGTCCGTGCGCGAAGCCAGAGCAGAAGACGACCTCGAACTCAAGGCCCTTGGCCTGGTGCACGGTCATGACCTGGACGGCGTCGCGGGCGCCCTCCGCCGGTTCGGCGTCGTCGGCCGCCGAGGCAAGCAAGCTCTCGATGGATCCGCTGAGATCCGCGAGCAGCGGCTTCGCTCCGTGCAGTCGCTCATAGACGAGCTCGATCGACTCGAGGCCGTCGATCGCGGAGCGCAGATCGGCGATCGCCTCCGCCCGCTGCTGGGGCGGCAGGTCGAGGTCGAGGAGCCGCCGCATGGAGCCGTCCTCGATGAGGATGGAGTAGGCGAGACTCGCGAGCGGCAGTTTCGAAGCGCGCGCGAGAAGTCGCTGGCGCGCCTGCATCCATGCGTGCAGGCCTTCGAGCTCGGCCTCGGCGAGATACGGCATGTAATCAGGCGTGGAGGTCTCTTCACCGACCTCGCCGTTCCACGGCAGCGGGTACAGCAGCGGATTGCGCGCGGCGAGGATGTACATCAGGCGCTGCACCACCTTCAGGAGCAGACGGCCGCGCTGTGCCGCGTACGCGCGGAGGCGACCGACCGTGCGCGGACCCACGCCGCCGAGGCTCGATGCAAGCGCGCTCTCGAAAGCGTCGGCGTCGTCGGGGTGGCGCAGTGACTCGAGGTAGCCGATCAGGAAGCGGACCACCTCGTTGCGCGCCGTCGCTCCCCAGCCCCGCACCTCATAAGGGAGATCGAGCGCACGCAGCGCTTCCTCGAAGGGGGCGCCGAGCGCGGTAGTGCTGCGGAGAACCACCGCGAAATCGCTGAGCCGCAACTCGGGCGATTCCGAGCGCAGCCGCTTGATCTCGCGAGCGCAGAAGAATGCTTCGTCGACCGGGTCCGCCTCGCGCGCCACGACCACCGCGCCGGCGACAGACAACGGGGCTTCTGACCGAAGCACGCGCGCCGGCCGGTCCGGCTGCGTCACCGCAAGCAACCGCTCCCCGGCGTCGAGCGCCTCCTGGGAACAGCGCCGGCACACGTCGAGCTGCCGCGTGGGGGCGTCGTACGCGGCGACGAAGTCGCGGCTCAGCAGGTGGGGCACCGTGCCCCGGAACCCGTAGATCGACTGGTCCGGGTCACCGACCACGACAAGCCTCGGTCGTGAGGCGGGCGGAGCGATGAGCTGCAGAAGCTCGAACTGCGCTGGATCGACGTCCTGGAACTCGTCGACGAGCAGGAGTCGAAACTGGGCGCGCAAGCGATCGCGCAGCGTGGGATTCGACTGCAGCAGCTCGATCGCGCCCGAGATCAGGTCGCGAAAGTCGAAGAGGCGCGCGTCCTGCATGCGCAGCTGGTAGGCCTGGTAGATGGACGCGAGGACGCGAAGCCGCTCGGTGGCGCTGGCCTCGGCCGCGAGCTGGAGCGCGGCTGGGTGGACAAGGTTCTGCTTCATCAGCGCGACGAACCCGAGCAGGTCGCGCGCAAAAGCGTCCGAGCGGCGAACGCCCTCCAGCGGTCCGAGCACCGCGGCGTCGAGGCCGGCGATCACCTCGCGCATGACGATGCCTTCCTGAAATCCGTTCAGCAGAAGGCGTTCGCGGTCGGGCCGGAAGTCCCGCAGCAGCCGCGCGCAGAAGCTGTGGAACGTCGATATCCACGACTCGCCGTAGTCGTCCTTCAGCCGGTCATCGATGCGGCGCGAGATCTCGCCGGCCGCGCCTGTCGAGAACGTGAGCACCAGGATCTGGTCGCGCGCGGCCATGCCCGTGCGCACGGCTTGCTCGTACAGATCGACCAGCGCGTGCGTCTTGCCCGTGCCCGGCCCTGCCAGCACGCGAAGCGGTCCCTGAACTTCTTGGATGTCGAGCGGCACGGGGTCTCCCAGTGGCGGCGGGCGACCTGATTATGCGGGCGCTCGTCTCCTCGACGTAAGCCCGGCTGTTAACGATGGCCACCAGGCCGCAAGCAAGAGGACGAGCAGCAGCATCATCTCGAACAGCGGCCAGCGCTTCGGGTCCGGGCCCCAGCCCCGGTCGTACATGAACGGGCTGGCCGCGATCCAGGTCGCGATCAGGGGCGCGCGCCAGGCCAGCGAGGGCTTCTCTTCCCAGGTTATGAAGCCGGCCGCGGCGAGCATGGCGAGGTCGGACGCGTGCAGGTACGGAGAGATCAGGAGCGACCCGACGATCCCGAGCGGGATCACAAGGCCAGGGGATGTTCGCATCCGGTGCGCCCCCGCGAGCACGCCGCCGACGATCACGATCCGAAGTACGGCCGCGAATGCGCCGGTCGCCGCCAACGCGCCGTGCAGCGTGATGCCGTCGGCACCGCTCGGCAGCGGTCCACGCAGTTGGCTCACGTACTGGGAAAGGCCGCCGACGCCGACCGTGAGCACGTCGACGATCGACAGCGCCACGGCGGCTCCCGCCCACGTGGCGAAAACTCGGAAACGCGTGGCGAACAGAAGCGCGCAAGGAACGAGGATCGCGTTGTTGGGCTTGAACAGGATCGTCGCGAGCGCAAGCCCCGCGAGGACGTCACGGCGCTCGCGGACCAATCGCCATGCGATGACACAGCCCGCCGCCTCGAGCGGAACGATCTGGCCGACGTTGACCGCGTGCATCACCCACCATGGCGACAACGCGCCGAGCACAGCGATCCATTTGCTCCAGCCGGTGCTCAGTCCCGACCACGCGAGCGCGGCCGCGAACACGCCGAGGAGCAGCACAGCCCACACGATGTACGCGACGTCATAAGGAAGAAAGCCCAACGGCGCGGTGATGAAGGCGACCGCGGGAGGGCTCAGGAACGGCTGCACGATGTGAGACGGCGAGAGCTCGACCTGCTCGACGTCGATCATCACCTGGTCGTAGATGTGCGGCCATCCCTGCTCGAGACCGACCTGCCCGGCCGCGAGATAGGTGTGGAAGTCGAGGCTGACCGGGTCGTTGCGGTGCACCATGTCGATGCACAGCGCGACGGCCACGAGCCCGAGGGCGAGCATCAGCCACGGTTGCTTTCTCGCTTGGATCTTGACTTCGTTGGACACAGCGCCCCCGGTTTTGAGGTGGCCCGCGCCAGAGCTGGGGTTCCCTGGATTCAGGAACGCGCGGTCGCCCACCGCCTGACAATTCCGCCCTTCTCCAGTGTGGGCCATACGAGCCACAGCAGCCAGGCCACCTCGACCGCAAGCAGAACCCCCTCCCATGCCGCCCCATAGATCCAGCCTGGCGGAGCGGCCGCGAATATCGCGACGATCAGCAAGCCGAACGAGGCACG